>JBMYYE010000025.1:0-24021 GCA_049609065.1 Halocynthiibacter sp. | reverse complement strand
TCCGAAAGCTGGCTAGCGGTTCTTAGCCGTCTGGCCTTTATGTGGTAAATAGGGGGGCTAGAGGGCGCGCAGTACTTTGAAATTGCATGAGATTTTGCATCGAAACTAAAGGTGGTAAACTCAGCAGGGGCATTGTGCCGTCTGCAGAGTGAAAATCGATAAGTCTTAATTTTGATTGGCATTTCTGTTGCCGATTGACACTGAATGCGGGTCTGGTACGACCGATGGAGGGGAACTGACCCCAATGTGTTTGAGAGAGGATGTTGGATGGCTGTGACGTTTCAATCGCCTGAGCGGAAGTCTTATGATGTTGTGATTGTTGGGGGGGCGATGATTGGTGCGTCCGTTGCGAGTTTCCTCGCGCAATCCACCGATTTTACGGGGTCTGTTTTGGTCGTAGAACGGGATCCGAGCTTTGAGTTTGCCTCAACCTCCCATACAAATAGCTGCATTCGGCAACAGTTTTCATCTGAAATTAACGTAAAAATTTCCCAATTCGGCGTGGGCTATTTGCGGGCGTTTCGTGATGAAATTGGGGATATGCGCGCCCCTGATATTCATCTGCATGAATTTGGATATCTTTATTTGGCGCAGGATCCCAAGTTCGCAGCGCATCTCAAATCATGCCAAAAAATGCAAGCAAACCTCGGGGCAGGGACCGTTATTTTATCCCCTGATGAGATTGCAGAGAAGTTCCCATTCTATGATCTAGGGGATGTGATCCTCGGCAGTTATGGGAGTCGTGATGAAGGCTATTTCGACGGCAATACGATGTGTGATTGGTGGCGTCGCACCAGCCGCGACCGAGGGGTGGAATACATCACCAATGCGGTTGTGGATGTCGTGACTGACATGGCGCAGGTCACCCATGTGGTTTTGGAAACTGGTGAACGGATTGCGCTTGGGACCTTGGTGAATGCCGCAGGGCCGCGCGCGGCACAAATCTGTGATATGGCAGGGATCACAATTCCGGTGGAGCCGCGCAAGCGCTATACCTATGTGGTGGAGGCGCAAAAGCCTCTGACACAAGATTTGCCACTCACCGTGGATCCATCCGGCGTGCATGTGCGCACCGATGGGGCCTATTACATGATCGGCTGTGCCCCCGATGAGGACGGGCCAGTGGCCTACGATGATTTTTATGAGGATCACGGGCTTTGGGAAAACAAAGTCTGGCCTGCTGTCGCGACACGTATCCCACAGTTCGAGGCGCTAAAGGTCATCAATTCATGGGTCGGGCATTATGCGTATAATCGGTTTGATCAAAACGCCATTTTGGGACCGCATGACAGACTTTCGAATTTCGTGTTCGCTAACGGGTTTTCGGGTCATGGGTTTCAGCAAGCCCCAGCGGTTGGTCGTGGGCTTGCTGAATGGATTACATATGGCGGATATCGGAGCCTTGATCTTTCCTCGCTTGGGTATGCGCGGTTAGATCAAGACCGTGGAACCGTCGAACATGCGGTTATTTAACCGCGTCGCTTGCGCATGTGACAAAAGCCGTATTTAGGCTGTCCAAAAACTGCGGATAGAACTGCACGCCGAGCGGAATAGCAGCCCCAATCGGATCGAGATCAACGATGCGCGTATCTTTAGGGAGCACGACATTCAGAAGCTTATGCGACATTTGTGGTTCTTTAAACGCGCAAGATATGTTCGCGGATTTGAGTTTAGCTTTGAGTGTTGAGAGCCGTTTTGCGCTTGGTTTTGTTGCATCGCTAAGGCTGATGGACCCAATTGGGTGTAGGCCAAAGCGCGCTTCAAAATATTGATAGGCGTCGTGTTGAACCACATATCCCATATTTGAAAGTGCCCCAAGAGACGCGGAGAGTTCGGTTGTCTGCTGTGTGAGGCTCCCTACCGCCTTTTTTGCATTCGCATGGTAGAGATCGGCATGCTCTGGATCCGCCTTGGAAAGCGTATCCGCAATTGTATCTAGCCATAGGATTGCATTCATTGGGTCGAGCCAGAGATGTGGATCAACCTGCCCATGATGATCATGATCGTGGTGGTCCATATGGGCATCTTCGTCGTGGTGATCATCGTGGTGTTTGTCTTCGCCATGCGTGTCATGATCATCATGCTTATCGTGACCGTCGTGATCATCATGCTTATCGTGATCCTCATGACCGTCATGGTCATCGTTATCGTTTTTCAAAAGTGCGGTATCGCGAAATGAATGTGTTGTGACGCCCTTGGCTTCCATCAAGGATACTTTGGCCGCATTTCCAGCCAGCGCACTAAGAGGGGCTTCAATCCATGGGCTGAGCGCCTCGCCAACGTAAAACACCACATCCGCACGTTCCAAATCACGTGCTTGGCTTGGCTTGAGGCTAAAATGGTGCGGCGATGCTGTTTGGGTGACCAAGAGCGTAGGTTGACCTGCGCCTTCCATAACCATGGAAACCAGTCCGTGAACAGGGGCAATATCGGTGACGACATTTGCGGCATATGTTGGGGCGGCCATAAGGGACGCGCTCATAGCAATAAGGGATGTGAAGTGATTTGGCATTGGGGAGTGTCCTGAATGTTATAGTATTACATTTTTTATGGGGCAGGGTTTGGCTTGTCAATCAAAATGCTATGTTATAACATCTCTGAGTTCTTGTAGGTGAGGCCAGCATGTCGGATTACAATTTCACCCCCCATGACCACAATGAGTGTGTGCGCACCGCCATTGATGCGGCTGAAACCTATTGTGCGCGTGAGAAGCTGCAATTTACAAAACTGCGCCGCCGTGTGCTCGAATTGTTGCTCACGGGGCACAAAGCCAAAGGGGCCTATGATCTTTTGGCGGTTTTGACGGCGGAAGGATTGGGATCTCAACCTCCGGTTGTGTACCGGGCCCTTGATTTTTTGGTGACCCATGGGTTTGCCCATAAAATTGAAAACCGAAACGCCTATATTGCGTGCGCCCACCCTAAGGCAGATCACGTACCCGCCTTTTTGATTTGCCGTAGCTGTGATCATGTGGTTGAAGCTGCAACCAATATTTCACAAAACATGATCGTCGAGGCGGCTGATGCATCGCAGTTTGTGATCGAAAAGCTTATGGTCGAAGCCGAAGGCCTCTGCCCAAGCTGTCAGGATGTATCTTCATGAGCTTGGTTTCAGTCGAAAACATTTCCGTCACATTGGGCGGAACAGAAGCCTTGTCCAATGTGAGTTTGGCAATCGAACCTGCGGAAATTACAACTGTGATTGGCCCGAACGGGTCGGGAAAATCAACGCTGATGCGGGCGGTCATGGGGATCATTACCCCGCAATCGGGGCGCATTCGCCGCAAGGCGGGGCTTAAAATCGGGTATGTCCCGCAAAAACTCCATGTGGATCCTGGCTTGCCGCTCACCGTGGGACGGTTTTTGGATTTGCCAAAACCTGCAGATGCGGCCCGCGTGGCGGATGTTTTGAAAACGGTGGGGGCTGACCATTTGCAAAAACGGCAAATCACGGCGCTGTCAGGCGGGCAGTTACAGCGCGTTTTGTTGGCGCGCGCGATTTTGGAGGACCCTGATCTCTTGATCCTTGATGAAGCAACACAAGGGCTCGATCAGCAAGGGTCTGCGAATTTTTATGATCTCGTGGCAACGCTGCGCCGCGATATGGGCTGCGCTATTTTAATGGTGAGCCATGAACTTCACGTGGTGATGAGCGCCTCAGATCATGTTCTGTGCCTCAATGGGCATGTGTGCTGTCATGGGGCGCCTGAAACGGTGGCGTCCGCGCCAGAATACCGCGCGCTATTTGGCACGGGAACCCATGGGGCCTTGGCGCTTTACCGCCATGAACACCAGCACAGCCATGATGGCTGCGATCATGATCACACTTCGTTGGAAGGATCTGTTGATGCTTGATGATTTTATGATCCGCGCCTTTTTGGCTGGCCTTGGGGTTGCGCTTGTTGCGGCGCCATTGGGGTGTTTTGTTGTCTGGCGGCGCATGGCCTATTTTGGTGACGCCACGGCGCATGCGGCCATCTTGGGGGTGGCGTTGGCGCTTGCGACATCGTTGCCGCTTTATATTGGGGTTTTGCTTGTGGCGCTTGCGGTGGCGTATGGGGTGTCAGCCCTGCAAATGCGCGGCGGGGCCGTGGACACGCTTTTGGGTGTGATTGCCCATGGGGCGCTGGCGATCGGCTTGGTGTCCGTGTCGCTTCTTGGCGTGGCTGTGGATGTCGAAGCCTATCTCTTTGGTGAAATCCTAGCTGTGACCCAGATGGATGTTATCTTGATTTGGTCAGGGGCGGTGTTGGGGACTTTGGTGATCGGATCTCAGTGGTCAAAACTGATCCTCATTACGGTGAACGAAGACCTCGCGGTGGCCAGCGGCGTGAATGTGAAGCTTTTGAAAATGTTCCTCACCTTTGCCTTGGCCCTAACGGTTGCCTTGGCGTTGAAGGTGATCGGTGCGCTTTTAATCGGTGCGATGCTTTTGATCCCTGCGGCGGCTGCGCGGCAAATGTCACGCACGCCAGAGGCTATGGTGATTGGTGCGGTTGTCATTGGCGCGCTGTCGGTGCTTATTGGCCTCGCGGGGTCTTATCATTTTGGCACACCATCTGGCCCGACAATCGTATGTGCCGCCCTATCGTTTTTCCTTCTGTCACAGGGGATTAGGCGTGCTTAAATCGGGATGATGTGATTGTCCCAATTCAGGTTGTGATGTGGTGCTCTTTTGTGCCCATCCGCCGTAATGAAAACCCCTGCACCTGTGCCCGTCGTGGCAAAGACCCCGTCCGTGGCGGGGCCTAATCCGCAAATATCGTCACTTTGGTAGTTATGGCTGCGCGCGCCAGTTTCGGCATCATAAAATTGCACGCGCCCGCCGCGTGGCGACGACGCCGCGACATGCTGACCATCACGGGTGAACACCACGCTTCCAAGATACCCCTTTAGGGCCGTGGTATCAGCGCGCGTTGCAGGAGATAAGGTCACGCTTTGCCCGATGCTATGCAGTCCCAAAAGAGGGGGGATATCGATCACGGCCCCTTGCCATTGCATGGCAAAGGCCACCCGCCCATCGGAGCGCACAGCCAAATGCCGGATGGAGTTCTGTTGCATGTCTTCGGGCAAAACCACCTGATCGATAATCTCGCCTTGTGCGTTAAGATAAGTGAGGTTTGGCTGCATGTCGGGAATGTTGAGCTTCGCGCGCCCCATATCGGGATGCGTTTCAATTCCGCCATTTGCGATGGCAAAAATATCGCTGTTTGGCAAGCGGAGCATTTCATGCGGCCCCACACCGCCAGAGGCAAACTCACCGATGCGGGCATAGTTTTTCCGCCGGTCCCAAATGCCAATCACACCGCGCGCGGCCTCATACTCATTTTCAGTGGTATAGAGAATATTACCATCCTGACTGTAACAGCCATGGCCATAAAAATGCCGACCTTCGGGGAGTTTGAGATGACTGATGATCACGCCTTTGGCGCAATCGATGACATTCCCATAGGTGCCAGGGCGGCGGGCAAATGCCACGGCTTCGGCATGGATGGGATGGGCGGCACCCGCATGGCCGCGTGTGGGCAATGGTATAGAAAAGAGAACCTCCCCACGTGCAGAGAGCCCAAACATACGGTGTGTCCCATCGGGCATCCGCGCAGCTGAAAGGAACTGTGGGTTGCCAATGTCAGACCAGCTGACATTGGGGTAAAGCCCCGAGGCGAGAAGACCTGCGATAAAATGGCGACGTGTGGCCATGGGTTAATCCCCATCAAGGGCGTTGAACCCAGCTTTTACGCCCAAATGTGGGCCCAGATGTTCGATGAGCAAGTCCCGAAGCGCAATAATTGATTGTTGTAAAATCTCAACCTTAAGTCGATTTTCAGCGGTCGTGATATTTGAAAAGTCGAGTTTATCTATGCTTTGGGCATTGCTTTTTACGATGTCATGGGCCGCATCGATGCGTGTTTTTAAATCATCATGCCCAATAGCAAGAAGGCGTGAAAGGGCAACGCTACTGTCCACAGATAGCAAAACGTGACGCAAGCTTCGGTCCGATCGCCGTGCTTCGGCGCGGTTGGGGCGGGGGCGTTCGAAACTTCCAAGTGGTCGGCCAAGGCGGCTGTTTGCCGTGAATTCGAGCCCGGTTAACACCGCTTTATAAAGTTCTTGGATGGCTTCGTCTTCGGATTGATAGGGGCTGTCACCTTGATTGGGGTGCCTCATATAATCAGCATAGCTCAGGTCCCAATCCAGTAAGATGAAATTGGCAATTTCTGCAATGTTGCGCGTGTTGGCTTGGATCACGGCACAGCGATAATTGGCCGTTCCCGTTTCCTTAATTTCGGCGTCATAGAGCAAGAACTCTAGCGCATAAAACCCACGTGCCGCGATTGAGATGGTGCCATAGATTTTAGGGTCATGGGCGGCGGGGTCTTCGGATGTGATCATCGTTTTTAGGGCACGCGGCGTTTTTCCGCGGCTGTCTGGCCAAAAGGCCAGACCAAAGGCGCGGTTGTCGGTTTCTGTTGGTCCAAAACGCAGGTGGCTTACACGGATCCAAGCGTCGAAAGCTTCACCGAAGGCCGCGCGCAAGGTCGGATCATCGGCCGTGCAGTTGTCGCGCGCAGTTTGAGCCAAAACGGTGCTTCTGGATGCGAAATCCGCGAAATTTGTGATGACATGCGACGATAAAGCGTTGCGAATGAGTGTGCTTTTTTCGGACGCAGCATGGCCAAATGACGGCAGGACGAGCGCGGCGCACAGGATTAAATATCGCATTTTGGCCCCCTATAGGCTTTCTAAAAACCGGATGAGCGCATCTCGGTCAGATTTGGGCATGTCCACCACGGTATCACGCGCGGCTTGGGCTTCGCCGCCATGCCATAGCACCGCTTCTAACAGTGAACGGGCCCGTCCGTCATGCAAGAAATAGCTGTGCTTTGACACTTGTTTGGTCAGCCCAATCCCCCAAAGGGGCGGTGTGCGCCATTCTTGGCCCGTGGCGCGGGCTTCGGGGCGGTTATCGGCCAATTTGTCGCCCATGTCATGCAATAGCATATCCGTGTAGGGCCAGATGAGCTGAAAACTCTGTGATGCGCTTTTCTTATCGGTGAGGCGTGCGGTGACAAATTTAGGAGTGTGGCAGGACACACAGCCCGTGGTGTAAAACACCTCTTTGCCGCGCAGGACCTCTGGATCATTGACATTGCGGCGTGCGGGCACCGCCAAGTTGCGGGCATAGAAATCCACAAGGTCGAGCCCCTTTTGATCGATTTCATAGCCGTTATGAATGTCATCCGCGCCATGTTGCGCCGCGAGGCACGGGGCCTGTTGGTCGGTGCATTCCCCTTGGGGTGTGTCAAAGAGCGGGTTTGAAATCCCGATATCCCCAGAAAAGGCGCCAGCAGATTGCTGCATCACGGTTGGGGCCCCTGCTTTCAGGCCAAAACGCCCGAGCATGGGTTGGTTGAATTCGCGTGACCACACCACATTTGGGCGGCCCGAAATGCCATCCCCATCTGCGTCGTTTTCATCGGCACCTGCAAGAATGGTTTCAACGGGTATGGCTTCTAATAGCCCAAGGCCAATCATCTGGGGGGAGACGCGCGGGCTCAGCATCGCGTCGGGGTGGAGGGGACCATAGCCCAACTTTTCGAGGCGATAGGTCGGGTGCCGCAGCGATGCGGTTTCGCCATCTGAAAGCGCAATTGTTTCTTCGGTATACGCGATTTTCATCTGGGCTTCTGCGGGGACACCTGGAAGTCCAAAATCTTGGACCTGTGTGCCGTAATTTGGATCAGGTGCGGTGGCGAGATAGCCTTCGATATCTGTCATGTTGCCTGCGTCTGTGCTCGGAATGGAAATACGCATGAACATGGAAACGGCGATGTCATTTTGATCTTCTGGGGGATGCCCCCGCCCGTCTTTGACGTGGCAGCGTTGGCATGAACGCGCGTTATAAATAGGGCCAAGGCCGTCGGACGCTTTGGTGGAGGCTGGCGAAGACACCCAAAGTTTTTTGAAAAGCCCGTTGCCAACTTTAAAGTCAAGCTCACCCTCAAATTCCATACCATGTGAGTGCTGTGAAAACGCATCACGGTTCTTGCGCGCACGCACCGTGGCAGCACCTGCGGATTTTTCTTCGAATTTTTCAGCCGTATCAAAATCCTCGGTCGGGGATGTGGCTGTTTTGATGCGGATCTGTTCTTGCGGGGTGAGAGGGGCGCGATTTAGATGCACGTCTTTAAGTTGAGCAGTGAAATCAGCAGCCAAAACAAGCGTAGGCGCGGCGCCTAAAAGGCAGGCGCAGAGGGTCGTGGTGACAATATGTGAATGTCGTTTCATAGTTGGTTTTCCTAAACATACCCGATGGCGCAAATCGTCGCGCTGTTGGCGTCATGGGGACTTCCTTTGTGGTGGGGAGCGCCCAAATGGCACCGCGCCCCCCGTGTTTGCTGTGCCCTTAGAACGAGAACACGACAGCGAGCGCCGCTGAGGTGGTGTTTGCGCCACCTTCATCGGCAAAACCAAGGCCTGCATTGATCTCGGTCATGTCGTTGATTGCATAATCAACGCCAAGAGACGCGAGCGTGTCAGATGCCGTGCCTGATACTTTGCGGGACGTCACGCTGGCTGAATAGGTGAAGTTACCCATGCCGTAGGCCCCGCCCAATGTGGCGTAGGTTGCTTTGTTTGATGTGCCTTCCCAACCATCAAAATGCGCAAGCTCTGCGATGATTTCGAAATCATCAGAGATCGCATGGGTCACGCCCAAAGAAAGCCCTTTGGTGTCTTCGGTTTCGCTGATGCCTTTCGCCAAGAAAAGAGCCCCTGCATGGGCCGTGGTTGCGCCAAATTCTTTCGTGAATTGCACAGCAAAATTGTTGAGCTTGCCGGTGTTGCCATTGCCACCATCTGCAACCCGTGAGCGGCCACGATTTTCACCGAGGCTTTCAGTGAGCCCTGTGTTGTCAGCGTAAAATGTCGAGAGGGCCAAAGTGCCACCTGCAACATCAAATTCAGCCCCGATACCGATTTGTTCAGCGATTTCATAATCTTCTGCGAAATCAGCCCCAAAATAGCCAGGCGCCGCATCCCAAGCCAAGCCGAAGGCCGGGGCAAATTTACCAATGGTCACGGTTGCGGACCCCAGAGCAAAATTGACGCCCAAGGAATCGACATAAAGCCCGATATCTTCGAAGGCGCGGTCCTTGGTGGCGTCGGTGACGGATTCGGCTGTTAGGCCCGCAAATGCGGTGATGCCATTGCTAAATTCATACTCCAACGCCAATTCGCCTGTTGCATATGCATCCGTGAATTCATCCGCCGGAGTTGGCGCGTCAATGGCGCTATTGATGCCCAATTCAAGGGACCCTTCATAGCTGAAACCTTCTGCATGTGCCGTGGCTACGGCGGTTAAAAATGTAGCGCCCGCCAAGAGCGCGAAACGTGTGAGTTTCATCTTTTATCCTATAGGTTAGATGTGAGATTTGCTGGCATTTGGCGGGCTATCTCGTTGGTTTTTATTATTGGAAAACTGCGTTTGGATTATCGAGGCTGTCAGAGCCTTCAAATTCAATGGCATCAACGCCAAGGACGTTGACAACGCGCTCAATGGATTTTGTCTGATCCACAAGCCCATTGACTCCACTCATAATCAACGCTTCGCCCTCTTTGTTGCCTTGAGCCAGCATTTCATCATATGCGAAGCCTGCGTCAGCGGCTTTTTTCAAGGCACCAAGAGCGGTCATAGTTGTTTCGAGTTTGGTGGTCATTTCCGTGTTGAGAGACGCGTCTTTGGCGTCAACAAGTTGCGAAAGCGACGCGCCAGAGATTTCGGATCCGTCCACGCGAATATATTTGCCGAGATACACGTTTTGCACCCCAAGACCGTCGTAAAAGTGGCTGTTATGTGTGTTGTCAGAGAAGCAATCATGTTCTTCTTCTGGGTCATTGAGCATCAGGCCAAGGCGCATGCGTTCGCCAGCTTGTTCGCCGTAAGACAAGGATCCCATGCCGGTCAACATGGCGGAAATACCCGCTGTTTCGTCCTTCATAACTTCAGCACGTGCTGCGCCACCATCACCCCATTGTGCGGCCATCCATTCAAGATCGGATACCAAGAGATCAGTTGCCGCTTTGAGGTAAGCGGCTCGACGGTCGCAATTGTCATTCGTACACGCCTCGCCTGATGCGAAATCGGTTGCCGGGCGTGCGCCCGCACCGTCATTTGTGCCATTAAGGTCCTGCCCCCAAAGCATAAACTCAACGGCGTGGTACCCCGTTGCGACATTGGCTTCGACTCCATCCGCCTCGTGCAAGGTTTCTGAGAGCAACTCAGGCGTGATGTTTGTCGCATCAATTTCTTTACCAGAAATCATTAGCTTTGGATGCGCCACAACATTCAAAGCCGCGAGCTCATTTTCATCAGAAGGGCCGCCATAGGACGCGTCAACATAATCGATGAGCCCTTCATCAAGGGGCCAAGCGTTCACTTTGCCTTCCCAATCATCAACGATTGCGTTGCCAAAGCGGTAGACTTCGGTTTGCTGGTACGGAACACGAGACGCGATCCATGCGTCCTTGGCGGCGTGTAAAGTTTCGTCATTTGGTGTTGCAATAAGTGCATCCACCGCAGATTGCCAAGCGTCTTGGCGGTTGTCACGCTGTCGGCATATTTCGCAGCAGCAATGTCGGCATAGGTCGTCAAAACGGCGGACCGATCGAGCGCATTCGCCCCAGCAGTTGTCGCCATCATAAGCGCAATGGAAGAAGTGAGAAGTTTCATGAGTTTTCCTCTTTGGGAGTTATTTCGTTAGAATTAGCTTAGCGGCACGGGTGATGCGCAGCGTGTACACCTGACCATTGAGCGTAATACGGGCCGTGCCGTTATGATCTGTGAGATCTTTCGCGTCATATATGGGCGTTTGAGGGGCTGATAAATCGTTTGGCGTGTTTGGCATGCATGCCTCATCGTGTCCGGCGCCTGATCGGCGGCTGTGGCTATGTTGGCTTTTGCGCTGCGTGGTGGCAGTGCATGGCTGGCTGTTACTTGATAGAAATAGTCAGGAATGTCAATTGACTATTTTTGTCACCTATTGAAATGCAAAAAAATGTCGCATTCGGTATGGGTGTTGTGTCGTTATTTCACGAAAAATGCCGTTTCGAAGGGGCGCAGCGGGGTATAATCGACGTAGACAGAAAAGAGACCCCGAGAGAAAGATTCGATCATGAGACGATATTCTGCATTTGCGATCGCTAGAGAAGCCATGCGTCACCATACGGGCTGGGACCGGGCGTGGCGCTCACCTGAGCCAAAAAAACACTATGATGTTATCATTGTAGGGGCAGGGGGGCATGGGCTCGCCACGGCGTATTATCTTGGTAAAAATTTTGGGATCACCAATGTTGCGATCATCGAAAAAGGGTGGCTCGGTGGGGGCAATACGGGGCGAAATACAACGATTATTCGCTCAAATTATCTCCAAGACCCGTCAGCTGCGATCTATGAAAAGGCGCGGGGCCTTTATGAAACGATGTCTCAGGATCTCAATTATAACGTGATGTTTAGCCCGCGCGGCGTTTTGATGTTGGCGCAGACCGAACATGAGGTGCGCGGCTATCAACGCACGGCGCACGCGAACGCCTTACAAGGTGTGACCACGGAATTTATCGGCCCGCAAAAGGTCAAAGAAATCTGTCCAATCATTGAACTCAACGGCCCGCGCTTCCCCGTTTTGGGGGGCTTGTGGCAGGCCCGTGGCGGCACGGCCCGTCACGATGCGGTTGCGTGGGGCTATGCCCGCGCTTGTTCTGATATGGGTATGGATATTATCCAAAAAACCGAAGTCACGGGTGTGACCCGTGAGGCCGGCAAGGTCACAGGGGTTGAAACCACCAAAGGTCATATCGGTTGTAACAAGCTCGGCATGGTGGTTGCGGGGCATTCTGGTCAACTGGCTGAAATGGCTGGGTTTAGCCTACCGATTGAGGCAGTCGCCTTGCAGGCGCTTGTTTCTGAGCCGATCAAACCGTGTATGGATATCGTTGTGATGGCGAACACCGTTCATGGCTACATGTCGCAATCTGATAAAGGTGAAATGGTCATCGGTGGTGGCACCGATATGTTCAACAATTTCACCCAACGTGGATCGTTCCACCATGCAGAAGAAACCGTGCGGGCGCTTGTGGAAACCTTCCCGATTATTTCACGGCTGAAAATGCTACGCCAATGGGGCGGTATCGTGGATATGACCGGGGATCGGTCACCGATTATTTCCAAAACCCCGCTTGAAAACTGTTTCATCAATGGCGGCTGGGGCACAGGGGGCTTTAAGGCGATCCCAGGCTCTGGCTGGGCCATGGCTGAATTGATGGCCAAAGGCGAACCAGGATCTTTGGCCAAAGACTTCGGCCTCGATCGTTTCCGCCAAGGCCGGTTCATCGATGAAAGCGTCGCAGCAGGGGTGGCACACTGATATGGGCTGAATGTGGAATATCGTGCCATATGCGAAAAAAACGCATGGGATCGGTATCACGCATTCAGTATAGGTAGAACATACCAACATCATATTGCCATTTGAATGGAGATCCTATGCTTAACGTAACGCTTGCCAGACCTTGGAAATCAAAAAATACATTAAAGGCATTTGCTTTGCAGGTGTTGAATGAAACTTGCGAAGGTGCTGTTTCATTTGCTCAAGTAGGGGCAAATGATGGGGTTATGGCGGATCCCATTTACCCGTATCTGCGCGAGTTTGAGTGGTCCGGTGTGATGGTTGAACCGCATCCCGCGTATTTTTCAGACCTCTCAAAGCTCCATGCGGGGCGTCCAAATTTACAGCTGGTCAATTGTGCTGTGTCTGATGTGGCTGGGGAGATGGAACTGTTTTATCTCAGTGAAGCAGTGCGAGAATATTACCCCGACTGGGCGCGTGGATGCGCATCCCTAAAAAGGCACCGTTTGATTGAGGTTGTTGAAGGAAAGCGACAACAAGGGCAGCAGGATCTCGATGCCGATATCGAAAAAGTTGGTGTTCCAGTGCGTCGTCTTGATGACATCTTAGAGGACCATAGCATATCCGCGCTTGATTTTTTGCTGATTGATGTTGAAGGCTTTGAGGAACAAGTCCTTGAAAGTGTCGATCTCACCTCACTGAACTTGCGGGCGTGCATGGTAGAGTGCAATGGATCTGATACCAAGAATGAAGCAACAATCGCGCGCATTTTGGAAAGGGCGGGTTTGATCACGTTCCGCTTTCGCGATGACCTTTTTGGGATGCATCCAGAGCGGCTCAATGTTCCACTTAGCCAAGTTATGAAATTTATGAACCAACCCCCCCTCTAAAGTGGGGGCCAGCCACAGGCTTGCTTGTGGATTTTGCGAAAGGACGCGTTAATGTTACGTTTGAACTGTCCATATTGCGGTGTTGATGCCGAAGAAACTGAGCTTGCGGCGGGTGGCGAAGCGCATATCACGCGCTTTGGCCCAGAAAGTTCGGATCAAGAGTTCGAAGACTACCTTTTTGCCCGCAAAAACCCCAAAGGCGTTCATTTTGAACGCTGGCGGCACGCGAATGGTTGCGGCAAGTGGTTCCATGCGGCGCGGTCGACTGTGACGCTCGAAGTGTATGGAACATATTCCGCACAAACCACCGAGCCACCACAGGCGATTATTGACGCAGTTAAAGCAAAACATCCTGAGTGGGAGGGCTACAAATGAGCACCCGTCTTCAATCTGAAGGTCGTTTGATCGACCGTTCCACATCACAAGAGTTCACCTTCAACGGCAAACGCTTCACGGGCTTTAAAGGCGATACGCTTGCCTCTGCGCTTTTGGCCAATGGCCAAATGATGATGGGGCGTTCGTTTAAATATCACCGCCCACGCGGTGTTGTAGGCTCCGGCGCAGAAGAACCAAACGCGCTCATGAATATGGGTGAAGAGGGTCGTTTTGAACCAAATGCACGCGCAACAACGACCCCTCTTTTTGATGGGTTGACGGTGAAATCGCAAAACCATTGGCCAAGCCTTGAGTTTGACATTGGGGTTGCCAATAACTACGCCGCGCGCTTTTTGCCGGCTGGGTTTTATTACAAAACATTCATGGCGCCGCGGGCGGCTTGGAAACATGTGTTTGAACCGATTGTGCGTCAATCTGCGGGCTTGGGCGCGGTTCCCAAAGCGGCGGATGTGGATCGCTACGAACATTTCTATGCTTTCACGGATGTGTTGATCATCGGTGGCGGGATTGCAGGGCTTCAAGCCGCGGTTTCGGCCGCTGCGACAGGTGCCAAAGTCCTTTTGATGGAACAAACAGGCCATTGGGGTGGACGTGCGGTTGTGGATGGCGTCGAAATCGACGGCAAACCCGCAGATCAGTGGGTCGACGATACCCTTGCCGAATTGTCTGCACTGGACAATGTAACGCTTCGCGTGGATATGATGGGCGCGGGCGTCTATGATCATGCCTATGCGCTGGGCTATGAACGGATTGCGGATGCAACGCCGGGCGATGGTCGGCCGAAACATCGGTTGTGGCGTATCCGCGCCGGCAAAATCATCACGGCAACAGGTGCGATTGAACGCACGTTGAGCTTTGCTGGCAATGATATTCCTGGTGTGATGCTGGCGTCTGCGGCGCGTGATTATGCGGTCAACTGGGGGGTGTCCGTTGGGGATCGTACTGTTGTTGTCACCAATAATGATGATGCGTACCGCACTGCGATTGTGATGAAAGAAATGGGCCTTGATGTGCCTGTGGTTCTTGATGCGCGCGTGTCATCGGATGGGGATTTGCCCGCGAAAGCCATTGAAATGGGCATTCGCGTTGAATTTGGCAAAGCCATTGCAAAAGTCAAAGGCGGCAAATGTGTCACGGGTGTTGTGGTCACAAACCAAGCGGGCGAAGGCGCCCCATTGGAAGAAATCAAATGTGACGCCGTTGCTATGTCTGGCGGTTGGTCGCCCGTGGTGCATTTGTGGTCCCATTGTGGTGGCAAACTCAACTGGGATGAGGCTGGGAACTATTTTCGCCCTGACGCGACGCGTCCACCTTTGGGGGCCAAAGGCGAAGGCTTCGTGATCACGGCAGGCACTGCGGATGGTGAATTGATGACTTCGGCCGTGTTGGAAAACGCAGCTGCCGCTGGTGCGAAAGCCGCCACCGAAGCAGGGTTTAAATCCAAGGCTGTCAAAGCGGCGGTTGCCAGTGACGCGAAAGAAGCGCCAATGGCGCCTGTTTGGATCATGCCACAAGGCGCAGGTCCGAAACTCAAATCCAAAATGTGGCTCGATTTTCAAAATGACGTCAAAGTATCCGATGTGCAATTGGCGGCACGTGAAGGCTATGAAAGCGTTGAGCACACCAAACGTTACACCACGCTTGGCATGGCAACGGACCAAGGTAAGTTGTCTAATATCAATGGTTTGGCTGTTCTGGCGGGCGCTTTGAATGATCAAATCCCAAATGTGGGGACAACCACATTTCGCCCCCCTTATACGCCGATTTCTTTTGGTGCGATCACGGGCGAAGCGCGCGGCGATATCTTTAAGCCTGTGCGCACAACACCAATCCATGAGTGGCATGCAGAAAATGGTGCGGATTTTGAACCTGTTGGTGATTGGCGCCGACCTTATACGTTCTTGCGTGATGGTGAAGACCGCGAAGCGGCTGTGATCCGTGAGATTAAACAAACCCGTGCGAGCCTTGGGGTGATGGATGCGTCCACTTTGGGCAAAATCATCGTCAAAGGTCCAGATGCGGCGAAGTTTATGGATATGCTCTACACGAATATGATGTCCTCGCTGAAACCTGGCTTTTGCCGCTATGGTTTGATGTGTTCGGAAAACGGGTTCTTATCCGATGATGGCGTTGTGGCGCGCATTGATGAGGACACGTTCCTGGCCCATACCACGACAGGTGGGGCGGAGCGCATCCATGGCTGGATGGAAGAATGGCTCCAAACCGAATGGTGGGACTGGGATGTTTACACCGCGAACGTGACCGAACAATACGCACAGATCGCCGTTGTTGGCCCCAATGCCCGTAAGGTATTGGAAAAACTTGGTGGTATGGATTTGTCGTCTGAGGCGCTGCCATTTATGCAGTGGCGTGATGGCACGCTTGGCGGGTTTAATGTGCGCGCTTACCGGATTTCATTTACCGGTGAATTGTCCTATGAAATCGCGGTCAAAGCGTCAGAGGGCCGTGCGTTTTGGGATGCTCTCCAAGAGGCGGGCGCGGAATTTGACGTCATGCCATATGGCACAGAGGCGATGCACGTGATGCGGGCTGAAAAAGGCTTTATCATGATTGGTGATGAAACCGATGGCACGATCATTCCTCAAGATCTCGGGCTGAACTGGGCGATTTCCAAGAAGAAAGAAGACTTCCTTGGTAAACGGGCGCAGCTGCGCGGCCATATGGTGGATCCAAAACGTTGGAAGCTTGTGGGCTTTGATACGGTAGATGGCTCCGTTATTCCTGATGGTGCGTATATCAAAGGCGAAGGCCAAAACGATAACGGCCAGCATAATGTGATCGGCCGTGTGACATCGACCTATTATTCGCCAACTGTCGATCGCGGAATTGCCATGGGGCTTTTGGAACATGGGCCAGACCGCATGGGCGAAACCGTGGCCTTTGGTCTTGTTGATGGACGCGAAATTCAAGCAAAAGTTGTGGAACCGATTTGGTATGACAAAGCGGGGGAGAAGCAAAATGTCTAAGGCGGTAACGGCACTTAATGGTGCGACATTCGAAGGCTTTGTCACTGTGCGTGATGCAGGGCTTACGGGCATGATTACAATTCGGGGCAATTTCAAATCCACGAAATTCAAAGCGGCTGTGAAAGCCGTGCTGGATATGGCTGTGCCAAAACAACGCGTGGTTGCAACCACAGGCGATAAAACGCTTTTGTGGATGTCCCCGGATGAGCTTTTGCTCGTTTTACCCTATGAGGCGGTTGATGCGATGATCGCGTCTTTGGCGGTGGCATTTGCGGATCTACATGCGTTGGCGGTGGATGTGTCTGATGCGCGTTCCGTGTTCAAAGTTTCGGGCGAAAAATCCCGCGAAGCTGTGGCCAAGCTTGCGCCAGTGGACCTCTCCGAGGTGTTTCAAATGGGCGAAATCCGCCGCACGCGTTTGGCACAGGTGCCGGCTGCGTTTTGGTTGTCGGATGCGGATGAATTCACAGTTGTGGCGTTCCGCTCGGTCGCCAATTACGTGATGGGGATTTTATCTGCTGCCGCCCAAGATGGCGGTGAAGTAAACTATCTTTGAGCCTGTGATCGTATCGATATGTCGATGCGCCCTATAGCATTCAAAACGCCCGTAACCTGTGTCAGGATGCGGGCGTTTTTTGTGATTTCTCCCTGAAAGACGACGTTAATTACGGGATCTTTTTGCGGATTTCCTTTGATAAAAAATTGCCCCCCTTTGGCCACGTGTTCGCTGTCTGGTGCATCAAAGTGCACGCGTTCCTTGAGGAGGAGATCAAAGATCTGCACGCCGTATTCCATGTCAAAATCTATGAACGAGGAACGGCTTTGGCAAATTCGGGCGCCTGTGTCCGTTTCATGACAGCCCCCAAGGCGCGCGGGATCGTGGCTAAAGCTTTGTGAAAAAAGCTGATCCAGCACCGATTTTATCGATTGTTCCAAAGGCTCAGACTGGGCCGTGGTTGCAAAGAGTGCGGTAAAGAAGATCAAGAAGAGGCGCATATGCCTAAAGTTAAAGAAACGTGACCCAATGGCAAGCACCACTTGAGAGGCCCGCGCAAAAGGCGTATGGCTACCTCAACGAGCAAAAGGATATCGATATGGCTGACCCAACAGTAAACGAACATGGCGATTTGATTTTTGAGCGGACTGCATATTTTCGCTTGGCGTGGCTCAAGGCGCTTTTGACGGGCAAGCTCCCAGCAGGGGACACGTTTTGGATCGGAAATGTGGGGATTGCTTTGATCTTTATGCCTATTTTGATTTTGGTTGGCGGCATTTTGCCCGCCATTATGGGGATGTCGTCAGGGGCGACGGCCGCGAATGCAACCGCACAGCTGATTGTTATTATCGCGCGTGGGGTTTTGTTTGTCTATCTCGTGGCGCTCACATTCGCCATGTATCAAAGCAGCCAGCGGCGCACGGATTTGGGTCCGTGGGGCTGGTTTGGTGTAGCCTTTACAGCGCTTCATGCGTTTGGGGCGTTTTTCATTTAAGCGATTGTGCGGGTTTCACTTGAACAGGGCAGGGGGTGAGGCACAAGCTCCTGCAACAGGGTTAAACTCAGCCATTGTCGAAAAAGTAGGCGACAGCACGCCATGAGCCCTTGACCTTCGGCTGGATTTTCCGCCAATTGGGGGTAATCTATTTTAACGCGAACGAATGGAGGCCCCGATGGCTTTTGAACTCCCAAATCTTCCTTATGCCCATGATGCGCTTGCTGATGGCGGCATGTCTAAAGAAACGCTCGAGTTTCACCACGACTTGCACCACAAAGCATATGTGGACAATGGCAACAAATTGATCGCAGGCACTGAGTGGGCTGATAAGTCCCTCGAAGAGATCATCAAAGGCACATATGATGCGTCTTCGGTTGCGCAAAATGGCATCTTCAACAATATTTCCCAACTTTGGAATCACAACCAGTTCTGGGAAATGATGGGCCCAAAAGGCCGCAACATGCCGTCCGAACTTGAAGCTGCGATTAACGACAGCTTTGGCTCTGTAGACGCTTTCAAAACGGAATTCGCAGCCGCAGGCGCAGGCCAATTTGGGTCTGGCTGGTGCTGGTTGGTGAAAGACACGGATGGCGGTCTTAAAGTGACAAAAACCGAAAATGGTGTGAACCCGATTTGCTTCGGTCAAACTGCGCTTTTGGGCTGTGATGTTTGGGAACATTCCTACTACATCGATTTTCGCAACAAACGTCCCGTTTACATCCAAAACTTCTTGGACAATCTCGTGAACTGGGAAAATGTTGCATCCCGCATGTAATTTTTGGGTCACAATCCAATCTATTGAGCCCCGCCATTTGGTGGGGCTTTTTCTATTTCTTCTTTGGCGCATCTCAAAGCCGGTTTTGTGCTTTGGGCACCTCAGCCTTTGGAGTGGGTGCGTCAATTTTGACAGGAAGAAAACCGTTCACGTTTCGTGATGCAGTGCCCCACAAAGTTTTACTTGCGGATTTTTGTGCGCTGCGGTCAAGTAAGCCAAAGAAAAGTGAGCGCAAAATGACGGAAACGCGAAAAGGTCTTTGGATGATTGTGGGGGCCTGCGTGATCTGGGGGCTTGCTACGATGTTTTGGAAGGCGCTGGCTGATGTGCCGCCGCTTGAAGTCCTCGCGCACCGCACGGTGTGGTCCTTTGCCTTTTTTGTTTACGTGATTATTGCCCAAGGGCGGCTGCGTGAATTGGGTGCCCTGTTTACCCAAGCACCAATACGCAACCGTATTTTAATAGCCGCGATTATGATCACGGTGAATTGGGGCGTGTATATTACGTCAATCCAAGTGGGGCGCACGGTTGAAGCGAGCCTTGGATATTTCATTTTCCCATTGGTCGCCGTGGTGTTTGGGGCCTTGTTTTTCAACGAACGCTTGGCGCGGTTACAGCTGATTGCGGTGGCGATTGCGGCGGTCGCGGTTGCGGGATTGACGCTTTGGTTGGGGGTGCCGCCGCTGATTGCGTTAACGCTTGCCACGACCTTTGGAATTTACGGCATGATCAAAAAAAGCCTCGATGTCGGGCCCGTTCTATCTGGCACCGCAGAGGTCGCGGTTTTGATGCCCATTGGGCTTTTGTTTTTGCTATCCGTACATGGCTTTGGCTTTGGCCAAGAGGCAGGGTTCACCAAAGCGGCATTTGGCGGCACGTGGCGTGAAACGCTGCTTTTGATCCTAGCAGGGCCACTAACGGGCTTGCCGCTCATCATGTTTTCTTATGGGGCGCGCCGCGTTGCTTTGGGGACGCTTGGCCTCGTGCAATATGTGAACCCCAGCCTACAGTTTTTGGTCGCGGTTCTTGTGTTTCGCGAACCTTTGCTCTTTGGCTATGGTGTGGCGTTTGCGCTTATTTGGGTTGCGCTTGGATTGTATTCAAAGTCCAGCTTGGATCAAGAAAAAGCACTGTCCAAAGCTGATTGAAGGTCTGGAACCGTATCGACAACTTGGAAATAATCCTTGTTTTCGTTCCCTGCAAATTCCTCAGCAACCACATGATCGATAAGCGCAATGAGCGGATCCCAATAGCCATCGATATTCATCAGATAGATGGGTTTCTCATGAAGCCCGATTTGGCGCCATGTGAGAACCTCAAAAAACTCATCCAACGAACCAGCGCCGCCTGGAAGAACAACAATCGCGTCGGAATTCATGAACATCACTTTTTTGCGTTCATGCATGTTTTCTGTGACGATAAACTGGGATAAATCCCGTTTGCCGACTTCCATATTCATCAGGTGCTCTGGAATGACACCAAAAGTGGCACCGCCGTTTTCTTGTGCCGCATTGGCAACGGCGCCCATGATTCCAATGTCGCCCGCCCCATAAACAAGCCGCCAGCCTTTGACCGCGAGCATCTTTCCTGTTTCGATGCCAGACTGTTTATAGGCAGGCTTGCTACCGTTACGGGCACCGCAAAAAACGCAGACAGATTTGGAGAGAGCCATGGGGAAATACCTTCTAAAGAGAAACTTTGATTTGTGATACGCGGATTGTTATGCTCTGCGCAAGCCCGTTTCAAAAGAGGGCACAAGGGATGGAAATATGACACGATTTAACTTGATCAGTTTGATCACGGCAGCCGTTGTGATGGTTGGGGCTGTGCTTGGCTATGTGATGTTTAGGACGTCACCTGCACCTTCTGATGTCGCTGCTTTGTTGGAGCCCGTTGAGCCTACAAAAAACACCGATACCACACAAACGGCGCCGGCAGAACCCGTGATAGAAGACGCGCCCGAAGCCAGCCTGCCGTCCGTGGCGCTTATGGCCCCTTTGGTGGATTTGATGCGCGTTGAACCCGATGGCAGCACACAGATCGCGGGCCGCGCAGCCCCGAATTCCGTGGTCGTTATCACGGTGGATGAGGTCGAAATCGACCGCCAAACAACAGACCAAAACGGCAACTTTGTCAGCCTCTTGGATTTGGGTTATTCCGCCACCCCGCGCCGTGTGGATGTTACCGCACAGCACGGCGAAGAGATCGCTACGCTGAAAGAACGCCTAATTATGGCGGCTAATCCTGCCCCTGAACCTGCCGCTAAATCCGCACAGGTTGAGGACGCGCTTACCCCCAAAGCACCTGCCGCGCCAACGGTTCTTGCGCTGTCTGAGGGTAGCGCCACAACCAAAACTGGCCCTGCAAAAACCCTTGATACGATTTCTTATGACGCCAAAGGCAACGTGGTAATCGCAGGGACCACCCAAGGGCCGAAAGAAGACGTGCAGGTGAATGTTTACCTCGACAACAAACCCGTTTTGTCCACGGATGTGGCCAAAGATGGGGCATGGAAAGCGCCGCTCACGGATGTGGAGGCGGGAACCTATAATTTGCGTATTGATCAGGTCGATAGCGCCGGAAAAGTGGTCGAGCGCCTTGAGACGCCTTTTAAGCGCGAAGACCCAACTGTGCTTGCGGCTCAGCTCCCAAATGATCGTGAAGTGGCAGTCGTGACGGTGCAGCCGGGCCTGACGCTTTGGGCGGTTGCACGCGAACAATACGGGGATGGTATGCTTTATGTGAAGGTGTTTGAAGCGAATAAGGACCTCATTCGCGATCCGGATTTGATTTATCCAGGGCAGGTATTTTCCATCACGGATTAGTCTGAGAAGATGTTTTAAAACCGCTTTTCATTTTAAAACCCTTAGGCTAGGTTCTGCGCCTAGCCCAAGGATAAAGCCATGAGATCATACAGGAACAGTCAGCCTAGCTCGGATGCCAATCAGCCCCCTGAGCAAGACAAAATGGAACGCGATAGCGCCCTGAATGTGATCAAAAAAGTGACCCCATACCTATGGCCCGCGGATCAGCCTTGGATCAAAAAACGAGTGATCTTGGCCCTGATTTCTTTGGTTTTGGCAAAGATTGTGATCATTTCGACGCCCTTTCTTTATAAGGCTGCGGTTGATCTTCTTGCGGGGGATCAAAATGATACGGCCATGATGCTTGGGGTTGGGGCGATTGGGTTGACGGTGGCCTATGGGATGACGCGGGCTTTGTCGGTTGGGTTTAACCAGTTGCGTGATGCAATTTTTGCCCGTGTGACCCAAAGGGCCCTGCGTCAACTGGCGCTTGAAACCTTTAACCACATCCATGCGCTGTCCATGCGCTATCATATCACACGTAAAACGGGCGGGCTCAGCCGTATTATTGAGCGCGGCGTCAAAGGCGTGGAATTCTTGTTGCGCTTCATGTTGTTTTCGGTGGGGCCGTTGATCATTGAACTTTTGCTCGTGGCAATCATTTTCTTTGTTGTCTTTGACGCGCGTTATCTGGCGGTGGTTGTGCTGACCATTGCGCTATATGTCTGGTTCACCTTTAAAGTCACGGAATGGCGGGTGCAGGTGCGCCGAGAAATGAACGCGCAAGACACCGATGCTAATCAAAAGGCGATTGATAGCCTTTTGAATTTTGAAACCGTGAAATATTTTGCAGCCGAAAAACGTGAAGCAGACCGCTATGACCGCGCAATGGCGGGATATGAGGTCGCGGCGCTTAAAACATCCTATAGCCTGTCATTCTTGAATTTCGGTCAGTCGATTTTGATCACGGGCGGGCTTGTCGGTGTGATGCTTCTGGCCGCTTACGGGGTGCAAAATGGGGACCTCACCGTGGGTGATTTTGTGATGGTCAACGCCTATATGGTGCAGATCACTCAGCCGTTGAATTTCTTAGGCACGGTATACCGCGAAATCCGGCAGGCACTGGTCGATATGGGGGAAATGTTTCGCCTTTTGTCACAGCCAGCCGATGTCGTGGATAAACCAGACGCCAAACCTATTGAAATTACAGGCGGGGCGTTGTCGCTTAAAAACGTGCATTTTGGCTATCAGCCTGAGCGCCCGATCCTCAAAGGGGTGAGCTTGGACGTGAAACCCGGGCAAACCGTGGCGATTGTTGGCCCGTCAGGGTCAGGGAAATCCACCATTGGGCGGCTATTGTTTCGGTTTTATGATGTGAATGATGGGGCCTTGGAAATTGACGGTCAGGATCTTCGGGATGTGACCCAAGATAGCCTTCACCGTCAAATTGGTGTGGTGCCCCAAGACACCGTGTTGTTCAATGATACGATCCTCTACAATATCGGCTATGGGCGCGAAGGTGCAACGGAGGTAGAGATTTTTGAAGCCGCAAAAGCGGCCAAAATCCATGACTTCATCATGAGCCTGCCGGATGGCTATCAGACAAGCGTTGGCGAACGGGGGTTGAAACTCTCTGGCGGTGAAAAACAGCGGGTTGGGATTGCGCGTACCTTGTTGAAAAATCCGCCTATGCTGCTCTTGGATGAAGCCACATCCGCGCTTGATACACAGACAGAACTTGAGATCCAAGAAAGCCTCTCTGAGATGTCCGCAGGGCGCACGGTGTTGACCATTGCGCACCGCCTATCAACCATCGCAGATGCCGATCACATCGTTGTGCTTGAGGCTGGACATATCGTGGAGCAAGGCACCCATGACATGCTTTTGGCCGAAAATGGCCGCTATGCAGGCATGTGGCATCGCCAGCAAAGCGAAGTGGAAGAGGTGGCGCAAGACGCATAGGGGGTTAAAATCGTTGGAAAAATAGCTTGTGTGCTATTGTATGCATTTAAGTCTATGAAAAATATAACTTTTTTCTTTCCATAGTTGATATTCATGTCTATCTTCTACGAAAGTATGAAAGGCCCGTCATGGATCACCCTAAACGATTTATGCTCACCAATGAATTGCATGCGCGCCCGTTTCCAAGCGTCTCAGCGCCGTCATGGGCTGTCTTTGTTGCGCTGAAAGCGCCTGAAAATGCCGTTGAGCGGGACCGTGCAGCGGATCGGGCCCATCTTTTGGCTCTGTTGGATCATTACGGTGCCCCCCATCCG
>JBMYYE010000024.1:0-25154 GCA_049609065.1 Halocynthiibacter sp. | reverse complement strand
GCTGCCCGCTGCAATATAGATGGGCGCAAAGCATCCAATACCGCGTGTGGTTTGATGCGTGATGTGACGAATTGTTTGAGGCCCGTTTTCAAGGGTTTGGACGATGTCCCCCTCTTTTAGCTCACAGACGGGGACATCACGTCCATCTGCGAGGCTTATGGGGGTGCCTTTGACAAAGCTTGGCGTGTGAAACAACGCAAGTTTTTGGCTCATATGCTCAACGTCTAGCCCGATCAGTTCATATTCGCGCTGTGCCTCAAGTGGGGAGAGCATTAAAAAATAGGTGTTTTGAATGTAGCTATTTGTGCTGTCGAGCTCAACAAACGTAAGGAGTTCGACAATATGACCGAGGTCACTTTGAAATGTCAAAGCCGCGTCCAACACAACAGTGGCATTCGGAGTGCCAACTTCGGTTTCGGGATGAATGGCGAACGTGTCTAGCGCTTCGCTGCCATTCAGTTTGAGGGATAGAGTTGGGTGGTTTGTCTTTTTCTTATACACATCATTGAGGACCGCTGCATCTGCATGTGTAATGCTGTCGCCGATATTTGCACCAGATGTTGACTGCAAAATCCGTGCGTCAACGACTGGGTAGTCGCGGAGGTCGGGTGTTATTTTAATTCGCCAATCGCTCATAATAATATTGCCAGCTGTCAAAAGATTCATTCACCTTGAAAATAAAGGTGAAGTCTTAAAAATCAGTGACAAGCTGCACTCTCTCTAAAATTTTGGCTGCATCACAACCAATGCTACACATATTAACCTTTACGAATAAAAGCAATATCATTTGGGGAAGTCGAAACCGTCATGTGAACCATTGTGACGCTAATTGGGGCGTATTTGAGGCGAAATGTGCTTCATATTGAGGCATTGAAGTGTCCGCCGTGATTTTCGCTTTGCGAACGAGGGGGTCGAATCAACTATACGTTGCTGTCGCGATGTGGTTTCTTGCGTCTAGGTTGAAACTTAATACGTTCTATGGAGGGTGTGGTATGCAATTTGGAATTTCTGGGAAATGGGCGCTGGTTTGCGCGTCCTCTAAAGGACTCGGTCTAGGCTGTGCACGGGCCTTGGCAGAAGAGGGTGTAAACCTGATTATGAATGCGCGTGGCGCAGAGGCGCTTGCAGCCTCGGCAGAAGCGATCCGAAATGACTTTGGTGTTGAGGTGGTTGAGATCGCAGCCGACATCACCGATGAAACCTCTCGCAACCGCGCCCTTACGGTGGCGGGGCATGTGGATATTTTGGTCACAAATGCAGGCGGCCCGCCTCCTGGATCATGGGAAGATTGGGATCGAGAAGATTTCATCAATGCGCTTGATGCCAATATGTTGGCCCCGATTGCTTTGATGAAAGCGCTTTTGCCAAAAATGATGTCACGCGGCTGGGGACGCGTTGTGAATATCACCTCGGTTTCTGTGAAATCTCCGATTGCGGTGCTTGGCCTGTCCAATTCTGCACGTGCTGGGTTAACAGGTTATGTTGCCGGCACAGCGCGCCAAGTGGCCTCACAGGGTGTAACGATCAACAACATCCTCCCTGGAATTCATGCAACGGACCGCGCAGTAGCTTTGGATCAAGGCGTGGCGAAGGCCCAAGGCATCACAATGGAAGAGGCAATTGATCAACGCTGCGCAACCATCCCCGCAGGCCGGTATGGCACGGCGGATGAATTTGGGGCGATGTGTGCGTTTTTATGTTCTGACAAAGCGGGTTTTATCGTCGGGCAAAATGTCTTGCTTGATGGTGGCGCTGTAAATACGGTGATGTAATGGCGCGTGAACACACAAATGCACAACGTGGTTTTTCTCTGAAAGATCAGCTCTTTAATAAAGAAACGGTCAGCTATCTTGCGGGTTTATTTACCGCACAAGATGACCGTTTTCCAAGGTCGGATTTTATCGATTCCGTCATGGCAGGGCTTTTGCCGCTTGAGTTAAAAGCACGCCAAGCTTGGATCGCAGATAACCTCGCGCAAGTCTTGCCCGCAGCGTTTGAAGAGATGGCTCAGGTCATTGAGGCCGCCTTGCCGCCTCCTTTGGATCCCACAAAAACAGACGATGATTTTGGATCGTTTATCATTGCGCCCCTTGGGGATTTGGTTGTGGCCCATGGTATGGACCAGCCCGAGATCGCCTTGCCGCTTTTGGGCGAAATCACCAAACGGTTTTCAATGGAATTTGCGATCCGTCCGTTTTTGAATGCGCACGAAGACCTCACCTTGTCTTATATGCGGACATGGTCCGAAAGCGATAATTACCATCAGCGGCGCTTGGTGAGCGAAGGCACACGGCCAAAGTTACCATGGGGGCAGGGCATCAAACTGGATCCCCAAACACCATTGGCCTTTTTGAGGACCCTTCATGGGGATCCAACCCGCTTTGTCACGCGTTCGGTGGCCAATCACCTGAATGATCTGTCGAAAAGTGATCCGGATGGTGTGGTGGCGGTGTTGAAATCTTGGGCAAAGCTCAAACAGCAAAACCCAGCTGAACTAAATTGGATGACGCGCCATGCCTTGCGGACGCGGGTGAAGGCAGGGCATCGTGGTGCGCTTGAGATGTTAGGATATCGCCACAAGCCAAATATTTCGATCGAGGCATTTACCGTTGAAAACCCGACACTGATGATCGGGGATCAGATTGCCTTTTCAACACTTTTGACGGCGCAGGCGGATGAAAACCTTATGGTGGATTTTGTGATTGAGTTTGTGAAGGCCAATGGCACCACGCGCCCGAAAGTGTTCAAATGGAAATCCCTTAATATGAAAAAGGGAACGCAAGTTCAGCTCGTCAAAAAACATCGGTTTTTGGCAGAAAGCACCACATTTACCCATTACCCAGGGCGCCACTCCATTGCCTTGCAGGTGAATGGAACACAGGTGGCAAAACAGGAATTTACCTTGTCTCATGCGTAAAAATCCTTGCGAGGGACGGGCGGGCCTGTTAGGCGATACCTGATGATTTTTGTAAGGGTTCTATATGTCCACCCCGCAAGCCAGAGGTAACACTGGCGCCACACATGCCCCGCGATTGGAGATCAGGGATCTCCGGCAATCTTATGGCACAGAAGAGGTCGTGCGCGGCGTATCCCTTAAGATAGAAGCCGGGCAGGTGACATGCCTTTTGGGGCCGTCTGGCTGTGGGAAATCAACGACATTGCGAATGATTGCTGGCGTCGAAATGCAGCGCTCTGGCGAAATCTGGGCGGATGGTCGTTTGGTTTGCGACACGAAATTCCGCATCCCACCCGAACGCCGTTCCATTGGCATGATGTTTCAGGATTTTGCCCTCTTTCCGCACCTAACCGTGGCACAAAACGTCGCCTTTGGCCTCAAAGGGCATGCAAATGCCGCCGCTCGCGTCGAAGAAATGCTGAAAAAAGTGGCGATGCGCCATTACGCGGAGCAATACCCGCATCAGCTTTCAGGGGGCGAACAGCAGCGGATCGCCCTTGCGCGCGCCCTTGCGCCGCGCCCTGGGATCATGTTGATGGACGAACCCTTTTCTGGCCTTGATAATCGGTTGCGTGATGACATTCGTGATGAGACGCTATCGGTTCTAAAAGAAGAAGGAGCTGCGGTCCTTCTTGTGACCCATGAACCCCAAGAAGCCATGCGTATGGCGGATGAAATCGCCTTGATGCGCGGGGGTATTATCGTGCAGCAAGGTGCGCCACGTAACATTTATAATGCCCCCCAAGACCTTGCTGCGGCTGCCTTTTTCTCAGATGTGAATGTCATTCCCGCAGTTGTAAAAGGCGCCTTGGCGCAAACGCCATTTGGTCAATTTTTGGCCCCCGGTGTCGAAGACGGCAGTGCGGTGGACATCGTTATTCGCCCCCAGCACCTGCGCATTGATTTTGATCGCTCAGGTAAAGGACCTCTCCCGACCGCCCAAGATGGTGTTCCAGCACGTGCGATTGTGGAACGTGCGCGCTTTATGGGGGCTGAAAGCCTCGTGGAGTTTCGCATGGAAGACGGCGGTGCCAAATTAAAGGCAACCGTGCCATCGGTGTTTCTACCAAAGCCTGAAACCGCACTTTGGTTGACGTTGCGGCGGGATCGGTGCTTTGTTTTTCCGCATTCCAAATAAAGGGCGGAGCAAACCCATGATCCTATGGGCCCTGTAAAAGTGCAAAAGGAAGTAAAAGGTGCGGCTTTTTTGCTATTTGCCTGCTTTTAGGGTTTGATCTTTGGCGCGGACACCATAAATAGGTTGGGAACGTTATAAAGGAGGTCGCGTGAATTTCACGAGACCTGCATGTGAATAGGGAGAGTAACATGCTCAATAATATCGGCCTTCCGGGTCTTCTTCTCATTGCTGTTGTGGTTTTGGTTCTCTTTGGCCGCGGCAAAATTTCATCTCTCATGGGTGAAGTGGGCAAAGGCATTACAGCCTTCAAAAAAGGCGTCGATGACAGCACCAAAGAAATCGCTGAAGGCGCAGATGAAGCTGTTGATGTGACTCCAAAAGAGGAAAAGAAAGAGGCGTAAGCGCCCCTTTCTCACACGCTCATGTTTGATATTGGCTGGACCGAACTTTTGGTCATTGGCGTTGTTGCGCTGATTGTTGTGGGCCCGCAAGATTTGCCTGGAATGTTCCGTACACTTGGACGGATGACGGGCAAAGCAAAAGCGATGGCTCGTGAGTTTTCATCTGCGATGGAACAAGCCGCTGATGATGCGGGCGTGAAAGATGTGGCTTCAACTTTAAAGAAGGCAACATCCCCCAAATCCATGGGGTTGGATGCGCTCGACAAAGCAGCAACCAAGTTTGAAAACTGGGACCCAAGCAAGTCCAAAGCCAAAACAGACGGTGACGCAAAAGAAGATGCCGCAGAGGAGGGCCCCGAATTGGGCCCGAACACCAAAGCTTTAAGCGAAGAGCGCAAAGCGGCTGCAGAACTCATTCAAAAGAAAGCGGCTGAAAAAGCGCTTGAGCGGCAGGCAAAAGAACAAGCCACAGAAGAGCCTAAACCTGAAGCAAAGGCAAAGCCCACTGCAAAGAAGGCGCCTGCGAAGAAAGCACCAGCGAAAAAAACAGCGGCAAAGACACCCGCTGCAAAAACGCCGGCCCCGAAAAAAGCGGCAGCTAAGAAGCCTGCAGCTAAGAAGCCTGCAGCTAAGAAGCCTGCAGCTAAGAAAGCGCCAGCCAAGAAAACCGCGGCAAAGGCCACCACAACCAAGACGGATAAAGCATGAGCGACGAGGCCAGCAAAGACGCCCATATCGAAGGGTCCTCGGCCCCGTTGATCGAACATCTGACAGAGCTGCGTACGCGGCTCATTCACTCTGCGATTGCGTTTATCATCGGCATGGTGATTTGTTTCACTGTTGCTGAACACATCTTTAATTTTCTAACATCTCCTTTGTGTTCGGTGCTTGCTGAGCGCGGACAAGATTGCGGTTTGGTCTTTATTAAGGCCCAAGAAGGCTTCTTTGTTGCCATTCGCATTTCGCTTTTGGGTGGATTGATCTTATCTTTTCCATACATTGGCATGCAGTTATGGCGCTTTGTCGCGCCTGGCCTTTACAAAAACGAACAAGGCGCCTTTTTGCCTTTCATGCTTGCATCACCGTTTATGTTTTTGCTCGGCGCAAGCTTTGCCTTCTATGTGGTCACCCCGCTGGCGTTTGATTTCTTCTTGGGCTTTCAACAAGTCGGAAGCGCAGGCGAAGCAATCGGCGGCGTCAATTCAGCACCCAGTGTGGTGTTCCAAGGCTCAGCAGAAGAATATCTCGCACTGACCATTAAATTCATCGTAGCCTTTGGCCTTTGTTTCCAGCTGCCGGTGTTGCTAACCTTGATGGGTAAAGCGGGGCTTGTGTCTGCGGATGGTTTGCGTTCGGTTCGCAAATATGCGGTTGTGGCGATTTTGGTTTTGGCGGCGCTTGTGACGCCCCCTGATGTGATCACCCAAGGGATCCTTTTTGTGGTCGTTTATGGCCTATATGAAGTGTCCATTCAGCTGGTCGCACGCGTGGAAACAAAACGCGAAGAACATCTTCGGGCCGAAGGCCTATGGGATGAAGATGACGAGTCTGATGAGGACGAGGCAAACGCCGACCTCATGGATGAAATGGACCGTGATGACGACTGATCCGATGGAGCGTATTGCAAGCGCGCTTGAGCGCTTGTCACCGGCTCCGTTGGAGGCCCCTGATTTTTCCACGAGCTCTGCCTACCTCTGGCAAACCGCCCCTGAGGTTCTTTTGCCTGTGAAAACTGTGGCGCGGATCGATCTCGGGCTGTTGGTTGGTATTGATCGTGCACGTGATACGCTTTTGGAAAACACCCGCCGTTTTGCCGACGGGTTTCCTGCGAATAATGCGCTTTTATGGGGCGCGCGCGGGATGGGGAAATCCTCTGTCGTGAAGGCGATCCACGGGGCTTTGGAGGCAGAAGGCCACACGCTAAAATTGATCGAACTTCAACGCGAAGATTTACCAAGCGTCGGGCGGCTGCTCGATCATTTGCGTGATGTTCCATTCCGGTTTTTGCTGTTTTGTGATGACCTGTCTTTCTCCCATGATGATCAGCATTATAAGTCGCTGAAGGCGGTGCTTGATGGGGGGATTTCGGGGCGGCCTGACAATGTGCTGTTCTATGCAACGTCAAATCGCCGGCATTTGATGCCGCGTGATATGATCGAAAACGAACGTTCAAGCGCCATTAACCCCGGTGAAGCCGTCGAAGAAAAAGTATCCCTATCGGATCGATTTGGCTTGTGGCTCGGCTTCCACCCGTGCGACCAAGACGACTATCTATCGATGATCCGCGGCTATTGTGAGGCCTATAATGTGCAAATTTCTGACGCTGATTTGCGCGCAGAAGCCATTGAATGGCAAGCCACCCGTGGCAGTCGATCGGGCCGTGTGGCGTGGCAATATTTTGTCGACCTCGCGGGTCGTAAAGGCGTACAGCTATAGGCGCATTTTGCCCCTATAGCCTTGTTTTCATTTTGTTTAGTTGAAATACGGCGTTGGATCGATGCTGTCGAAGCCTTTGCGCAATTCAAAATGCACAAATGGGTTGGCCGTTTTACGGACCTTCGCGATTTGTTGCCCACGTTTCACCTTGGAGCCTTTTTCAACCGTGATGTTGTCGACATTTGCGTAAACGGACATCATGTTGCCAGCGTGGCGAATGACAAGGATCGGCACCTGATCGGTGTCTTGGGTGATGGCGGCAACAGTGCCACTATCAGCGGCTTTTACAGAGGCACCAGCGGAGGCCGCAATATCAATGCCATCGCTTTTGCCTTTTTGGAAATCGCGGATAATCCGCCCTGAGACTGGGAATGTCATGCGCCCTGCATTCGCAGATCCAAGATCAGGCGCCTTCGGGAGTTCGGACGGCTCAATTTTTGTCGTCGCATTCTCTTTTGGAAGGGGCTCTACTGCGCTTGGCGGCACGGGGGTTGTTGTGCCTTCACCTGGCGCGGTTTCGCGTGTTGTTTTTGAGGCCACTTCAGTGACCACAGGGATTAAGAGGAATTGGTTTTCACGGACTTCGAGGTCCGCGCTCAGATTGTTCCAATCCGCCAATGAGCGCGGGGACACGCCATAGAGGCGGGCAATGGAATAAGCCGTTTCACCGCGTTTGACTTTATGGCGGATCGGCTCTTGACCCGTTTGTTTGCTAATCTTGGGTGTGCCTTGATCGGCGCGATCAATGGCGCTTCCTGCGATTTCAGTGATGTCGATATTGTCATTATCGGGCAGGATTGTTTCGGCGTCGACGGGTTTTGGCAAGGCGAGGATTTCACCCTTGCGAAGCGGCGTATCCGTGGCGACGCCATTGTGTTTGGCAAGGCTCTGAGGTGATACACCGATGCGGGCGGCGACGCTGGCGACGGTGTCACCACTGCGCGCCTCGACCACTTGGTAATTGGGGTAGGCGATGATGCCACGGCTGTCGGCTTTGGGGCGGGCTTGGGTCGCGCCACGGGCGGCTGAACTGGTGTCGTGGCCATTGAACACGCCACGCATGTCAAAGTCGCCATCACAGGCCGATAAGCCCATACAGGCCACCGTTATTAAAAGTGGTTTGGTAAATGTTTTTGATAAAATTGCCATTTGCACGCCCTCAATTCCCCTTAAACGGGGTGTTTTCTTAGGGCTAACTTAGTTGCTTGCAACCCCTTCGACAAGGGGCACGAAGCGCACTTGCCGTAACTCGGCGTAATCATACCCGTTTTCAAGTCGTGTGACTTTCACAAGGGTCTGCACCGCATCGGTTTGACCCACAGGCACAACCATGATGCCGCCAACTTTGAGCTGCTGCATCAAAGGCCCTGGCGGGTCTTCGGCGGCTGCGGTGACGATGATCCGATCAAAGGGGGCTTGTTTTGGGAGCCCGAAGCTCCCGTCATCGGTGGTGGCGGTGATATTCGTCATATCAAGGCTTTGATAGATCGCACGCGCGCGCTGCGCTAAGGGACGATGGCGTTCAACCGTATAGATGCGCCGCGCAAGGTGGCTTAAAATCGCGGCTTGGTAGCCAGATCCCGTGCCAACTTCGAGGACCTTACAGCGCGGCGTGACCTTAAGGGCTTGCGTCATCAGCCCAACAACGGAGGGTTGTGATATCGTTTGCCCGCAGGCAATGGGCAGGGGGGTGTCTTCGTAAGCGCGATCTTTGAAGAGGCCATCCGTGATAAAAAGCGCCCGGTCGACCTTCTCCATCGCGTTGAGCACGTCTGGGTCGGTTACACCTTTTTGGCGCAGTTGGAATAAGAACTGCATCTGCTGTTCGGGTGTCATCATTCTTCTGCGGCCTCACGCAAACGTTTGATTTCGGCGTGGTCGCTGAAATCGGCGCGCATTGGGGTGATGGAAATATAGCCTGTTACATTTGCATTGGCATCTGTGCCGTCCAATGTGGGCGTGTGCTGTGGTCCGCCTTTGATCCAGAGATATTTACGCCCTGTTGGGCTTTCTTGGGGAACAACGGAAAAATCGGCATCCCGACGAAAGCCTTGGGATGTGATGCGCGTTCCTTTGACGTCTTTGGCGGCGACGGGCGGGAAGTTTACATTGTAATACAAACGGTAATCGTCGGATTCAGGCGGGCGATTATTCAAAATACGTTTGATTGCGGCAACGCCATGTTGGCCGGCGGCATCAAAGGGATCGTCGGCATGATAGTTATCTGGGCCGAGATATTGCGAAAGCGCAATGGACAGCACACCTTGAAGCGCGCCTTCGATGGCCGCGCCAAGGGTCCCCGAATAAAGCGCGTTTTGCGCGGAATTGTTGCCGCGATTGATGCCCGAGAGAATAAGATCAAAGGGCTTGTCAGGGCTGACATCGTAGATCCCTGCAAGGACACAATCGGCTGGCGTCCCTTCAACCGCATAGCGATTGGGGGCAAATTCCGAAATCAGCATCGGGCGCGTATAGCTGATGCAATGCCCGACGCCGGATTGTTCAAAGGCAGGGGCCACAACCACGACCTCCCCATCAGGGCCTGCAATCTCTGCGCCGATGGCTTCTAGGGTCTGTAAACCGCGTGCGTTGATGCCGTCGTCGTTGGTAATAAGAATGCGCATATCTGTCTCATGAATTATGGGTTGCTTTCTTCAATAGAGAAGCAAGAAAAGCGGGTAAAGGAAAAGCTGTTATTTTTGGGTGTTAATGCCTGTGAACGTGGTGGCATCCCCCGTGTAAGGGATAGATGGGCTTTACGGATTTTAAAAAATGTGGCTAACTTTCTTCGTATTGGAAAGGTTTACCATGGAATTTCATATTTGGCTGACATTCGTGGCGTCGTCGACGGCGCTTCTTCTCATTCCGGGGCCAACGGTTTTGTTGGTTTTAAGCTATGCAATCGGCCAAGGCCGCCGTGTGGCGCTTGCAACGGTGGGGGGCGTGGCCCTTGGTGATTTTATGGCCATGTCGGCGTCGCTTGCTGGGCTTGGTGCCTTGGTCTTGACCTCAGCCACGCTTTTTATTGTGCTGAAATGGTGCGGGGCGGCATATCTCATTTATTTGGGTGTGAAATTGTTTAAATCCGCCCCAAACGCGTCGCTTGGGGGCTTGGATGATCGGGGGAAAACATCAGGCGCCAGCGTCTTTGGCCACGCGGCGGCGGTGACCGCGCTCAACCCCAAATCCATTGTGTTTTTCATTGCCTTTGTTCCACAGTTTATTGTGGTGGATCGCCCACTTTTCCCACAATTTGCGGTGCTTGTCGTGACATTCGTTGGGCTCGCGGCGATCAATGCGCTGGCCTATGCGCTGCTTGCAGATAAGCTGCGGGCCAAAATCGCCCACCCATCGGTTTTGGCGTGGTTTACGCGCTTAGGTGGCAGCGCGCTTATTGCGATGGGGGTTGCCACAGCTGTCTTTAAGCGTGGATGAAACGGGGGCGCTTCATCCGCATGCGCGGCGGTTTTAACTAAAGCGTGGCGATGATTTTTGCGGCTTCTGCGGATGGCGTAGAGAGCGTGTCTTGCTTTTGACCTGGATGGAAACGCGCGCGAAACCCTGTCGGCATCTCGCTTGGCGTATGAAGGATCACCCGCGGGCCAAGCTTGGTTGTTTCTTTCATCCAACTCGACACAAGCGCCATTTGCGCAGCTTTGCTTGCCCCATAAGAGCCAAAAAACTTCTGTCCTGCATGGTTGTCATCAAAGAAATGCGCGGTGCCGTCATTTGCGGCCTGCAAAAGCGGCTCCATGAAGGCCATAAGACGTTGAGTTGCGGTGATATTCACGCCCAACACTTTTTCCATATCCTTATCGGTGATATGGCCCATGGGCATCAATGTTGTGGAATTAATCGCCGTGTGAAACCAATGATCCACATGCCCCCAACGGTCATGAATGCTCCGGCAAAGATGTGCCATGGCGCCTGCATCGGTGATGTCCATTGGGGCGAGCGTTGCCTCCCCGCCACGTGCTTTGATCTTATCGTCGAGCTCTTCGAGGGCTCCGGTTGTGCGAGCAACGGCGATCACATGATAATCAGGTGTCAGCGCCTCAGCTAAGGCGGCCCCAAGGCCACGGGACGCGCCCGTTACAACAGCGATTTTATCGGTCATGGCTTATCCTTTTAGATGCGGGCGCAAATCATGGCCTGCGGCTGCGTATATATCAAGCAGTTGATCAAATGTAAGTCCGTTTTCTTGTGCCCGCTTGAGCGGACCCTCTTGGGCTAAAAGCCGTGGCCGCGTGCCGCCTTTTGACGCTACAATGAGTGTACATGCAATTGGATCGGCATCGTCAAAAAGCGGGAGATCATTGGCAAGCCATGATGCGCCGCCCTCAAATGAGGGATCTTGCCCATTTTCATGATCAATAAAGCGCAAAAAATCCTCACGCGATAAACTCCCCCAGGGCCCAAAAGAGAAGGTTTCATCGGTGCCAATGATGGGGAATTCCATGACGGTACGGACAAAATAATCCCCGTCGATGCGGCAAAGTTCGGGTGTGAGGCGGTCTTCGCCGATGACAATTTCGTCTTGGGTATCCTCACGCGCAGCATGAGGCCAATGGGTAGGCATGCCATAACCGATATCCATGAGCCCCGCGACAGGTTTGCCGCAGCAGCTACAGATATAATCCGCGTCCATAAGACGCTGCCACCGGCTATCAAGCGCGAGCATTACTCAGCGGCTTTCATTTCAAACCCTTTTTCAAGCATGTCCGCCGGGCGCACAGGATATTCGCCAGAAAAACAGGCGTCGCAATATTGCGCACAGTTTTTATCACGCCCCGTTTTTTCACCCGCAGCCCGGTATAGCCCATCAAGGGAAATAAACCGAAGGCTATCCACATTGAGGTGATCACGCATTTCGTCTTCGGACATGTTGGCCGCCAGAAGCTTTTCCCGATCAGGCGTATCCACCCCATAAAAACAAGGCCATGCCGTGGGCGGTGAGGCAATGCGAAAATGCACTTCTGCGGCCCCTGCAGCCAAAATCATTTCCTTGATTTTGCGTGAGGTGGTCCCGCGCACAACGCTGTCATCTACCAAGATAACGCGTTTGCCTTTGATGAGGGAGCGGTTGACGTTGAGTTTCAGTAACACACCCATATTGCGGATCTGATCCGTGGGTTCAATAAAGGTCCGTCCCGTATATTGGTTGCGAATGATGCCCATGGCAAAAGGAATGCCGCTTTCTTGGCTAAAGCCAATGGCCGCTGGTGTACCGCTATCTGGCACTGCACAAACGAGATCCGCCTCAACTGGGGCTTCACGTGCGAGTTCCACACCAATTTGGCGCCGCGTTTCATAGACAGAGCGCCCACCGATGATGCTATCGGGGCGGGAGAAATACACATGTTCAAAGATGCAAAACTTTGGATCGGCGGGATCAAACGGCCGGAAGCTTTCGACGCCTGCGCCTTCGGTGATGATGACCATTTCGCCGGGGGCAATTTCACGCACAAATTCCGCGCCAATAATATCAAGGGCGCAGGTTTCTGAGGCAAGCGCCCAGCCTGTGCCAACTTTACCCAAAACAAGGGGGCGCACACCATGTGGGTCGCGCACACCGATCAATTTTGTACGCGTCATCGCGACAACTGAAAATGCGCCTTCGACACGACGAAGGGCCTCTTTCATGCGTTCGGGGATATTTTTTTGCATGCTGCGCGCCATCAAATGAATGATGCATTCGCTGTCAGAGGAGCTTTGAAAAATGGAGCCACGATCAATCAATTCGCGGCGAATGGCGGCGGCGTTTGTGATGTTGCCATTATGGGCAATCGCAGCGCCCCCCATGGCAAATTCACCAAAGAAAGGTTGAACGTCGCGAATGGCGGCACCTTTGGATCCTGCTGTGGAGTAGCGCACATGCCCAATAGACAAGGCACCTGGCAATGTATCCATCAGTGATTGCTTGGTGAAATTATCACGAACATAGCCAAAGCGACGGGCAGAGTTGAAGCCTTCATCAGGATGATGGGCGACGATGCCGCCTGCTTCTTGGCCGCGGTGTTGAAGCGCATGAAGGCCGAGGGCTACAAAATTTGCCGCATCCTCCACGCCAACAACGCCAAAGACGCCACATTCTTCTTTTAGTTTATCATCGTCGAACGGGTGAGCGGGGGGCATTTTACGCATGAAGCAGCTCCGAATCCCAAAGGTTGCAGACGCGCCCTACATAGAGGGATTTTACAGTTCTGTCATCAAGTGAAACGGGGTTTCGCAATTTGAAGGAACATTTGCCGCAGGTCCAATGGAACTCATCTCAACATGTGCAAAAGTCTAAGCCAAAGAAGCCTAGTTTGTTTTTGAACATTCAGAAACCAACTCACCAAAGCGTTCTTCGATCCAACCTGGGGCGTCTTCTGGAATATTTTCTTGGATATTATCTTGAACGCGGGCAAAAATGCGGGCGGTTCGGCTGTCATCAACCATTGGAACGCTTTCATCATTCACAACCCAGTCATAGACCATCAACGCCACAACAATCAAAAGTACCCCACGCACGGCCCCAAATATAAATCCAAGCGCCTGATCAATGCCGCCAATGGCAGAACCTTGCACCAAAGAGGCAACAATCGGCGTGAAGATCGCCATCACCACAAGGCCAAGCGCCAAAACAAGTGCGAAAGCTGATATGGTTGCCAGCTCACAGCTGTCCCCGATGATTTTATCAAGATATGGGATTTCTTTGACCAACGGCAGGGCTTTGTTGGCAAATAAGAAGGCGATAATCGCGGCTCCAACCCATCCTAAAATGGACATGGCTTCACGTGTCAGCCCACGGGCATAAGCAAGGATCGCGGAAATGATAATAACGCCTGCGGCTATGCCGTCGACCAATGTGAAACCTTCCATAATACTCTCCTTTGTGGGCTAGCCTGCCCCAAAAACATCGCCCACAAAGCTGGTCAAATCGGCCAACTGTGAAACTTTCATCGTGGTTGAACGCCCCATTTTTGATTTTGCGGGCGCTAACCCCTGTGTGAAACCAAGTTTTGACGCTTCTTTCAACCTATTTTCTGTTTGAGACACCGGTCTTAACGCCCCTGAGAGCGAAATTTCCCCAAAAACCACGGTATCTGCGGGCAAAGCGCTATCCTCGCGCGCAGAAAGCAACGCTGCAGCCACGGCCAAATCGGCGGCGGGTTCGGTGATTTTCATGCCACCTGCCACATTGAGATACACATCAAGCCCAGCAAACGGCACCCCGCAGCGTGATTCGAGCACCGCCAAAATCATAGCCAACCGTCCGCTGTCCCAGCCGACAACCGTGCGCCGCGCTTGGGCATGGGGCGACGGCGCGACCAAGGCTTGCATTTCACAAAGCACGGGCCGCGTGCCTTCGATCCCGGCAAAAACCACGGATCCTGGCGCGGGTTTATCGCGTTCTGATAAGAAAAGCGCAGACGGGTTTGTCACCTCAGCCAAACCGCCCCCTGTCATTTCAAAGACCCCGATTTCATCAGCGGGGCCAAAACGGTTCTTAACCGCACGCAAAATCCGGAATTGATGGCCGCGTTCCCCTTCGAAATAAAGAACGGTATCCACCATGTGCTCTACAACGCGGGGGCCGGCGATTTGGCCTTCTTTGGTGACGTGGCCCACTAAGATAACGCTCACACCTTTGCGCTTGGCAAAGGTGGTGAGTTCATGGGCGGCAGAGCGCACTTGGCTGACGCTCCCGGGCGCACTATCCACATGATCCGCCCACATGGTTTGAATGGAATCGATGATCACGAGATCCGGTTTTTCTTCTTCCAATGTGGTGATGATATTACGCAAATTGGTTTCACACGCGAGTTTGACAGGCGCATCCGTGAGGTTCAATCTTTGCGCGCGCATCCGTACTTGTGCGGTGGCTTCTTCGCCAGAAATATAGATACATTTTAGCCCTGCATTGGCAAAGGCCGCCGCCGCTTGGAGCAATAAGGTTGATTTCCCAATGCCAGGGTCGCCGCCCACCAAAATGGCGCTCGCGGGGACCAAACCGCCACCCAAAACGCGGTCCAATTCCGTGAGCTTGGATGTGGTGCGTGGCGGTGGTGTTTCCTCTGTTGCAAGATCGGTTAATGTGACCGTGGCCCCGCGTTTAGCACCCAAAGATTTGGATGCAGGCCCCGCAGATAAGGGGGCTTCTTCGCTGATTGTGTTCCAATCTCCGCACGCTTCACAGCGACCAGACCACTTGTTTGAGGAGGCGCCACAGGCGCTACAGATATATGTGATTTTTGCTGCCATAGGGTCTTATGCCTGTTTTTGTGCGCGCGTCAAAGCGCCAATCGAAAAGGACAGTAAAACACAGCCCGTAAAAAGGTATAATCCCCACGCCGTTTCAAGGCGCCCGACACCGACACCTTTGGCGACAACAATATAAAGCGCGATCAAAAACACATCGGCCATTGCCAATTTACCAAGTATTTCCAAGGCCTTTAGAAGGCGAGGTGAGGCGAGGTTAAAGTGAATGAACGCGAGCAAAACAGTTTTGGCCAAGGGCGCAACCACGGCAAAGGCGGTTACGATCAGGGCTAAGAAGATGTCTTTGCCCCAAAGCACCTGCAGGCCTGATATGATTGAAATTTCATCCAGGGAAAAAAACGGCAAAAGCCCCGCCCGTAATAGCGGTGCAAACCACGCAATAGGAAAGAGGATCAGCAAAGACAGATTGAGTGATGTAAGCAGGTGTTGGCGCATTTTAACGTACGCTTTCAATAGGTCCCTCGGCGCGGCCGTGGATGAATTGTTCCACATAAGGATCGCCAGAATTGTCCATATCTGCGACATTTCCTGTCCACTGAATGGTGCCAGAATGTAGCATTGCGACTTTGTCTGCGATTGCGCGCACGGACGTCATATCATGGGTGATCGTCATCGCGGTTGCCCCCATTTCCACAACGATTTCGCGGATCAACTCATTGATAACACCAGACATGATAGGGTCGAGCCCTGTCGTGGGCTCATCGAAAAAGATGATTTCAGGGTCGGCGGCAATGGCCCGTGCAAGGCTCACACGTTTTTGCATACCGCCAGAAAGTTCAGACGGATAAAGATCGGCGACCTCGGGTTTTAACCCAACACGGCGCAGTTTTTCGATGGCAATTTCCCGCGCCTGTGATTTTGGCTGTTTGAGGTGACCGCGCAATAGACGAAACGCTACGTTTTCCCAAATGGGCAAACTGTCAAAGAGAGCGCCGCCTTGAAAGAGCATGCCAAACCGCGCCAAGAAGGCCTCTCGCTCGGCGCGTTCAACATTTTCTCCGTCGATGGTGATGAGCCCGCTATCAGGGCGCACCAGCCCCAAAATGCATTTTAGCGCGACCGATTTCCCTGTGCCTGAGCCGCCGATAATCACCATGCTTTCGCCTTTGGGAACTTTGAGGTTCACGCCGCGTAATACGTGATTTTTGCCAAAAGCTTTATGGATATCAATAAGTTCAATCATGATTATCCCGCTGAGAAAAAGAGTTCGGTAAGGATATAGTTGCTGGCCAAGATCAAGACAGAGGCCGCAACAACCGCCGCTTTGGTGGCGCGGCCCACGCCTTGGGCGCCGCGGCCGGAATTCATGCCGTAGTAACAGCCCATCAGCGCGATGATGAAGCCAAAGACAGCGCCTTTCACAAGGCCAGACACCACATCACCCGTGTCCAAAAAATCCACCGTATTTTTGAGGTAGCTGGCGGAATTAAAGCCCAAACGCTCTGTGCCAACGATATATCCGCCCAAAATGCCGATCAAATCACCCACAGCTACCAAAATGGGCATGACAAGCGTGGCCGCCAAAACACGTGGCGCGGTGAGGTATTTCATCGGATGTGTGGACAAGGTGACCAGCGCATCAATTTGTTCCGTGACTTTCATCGTCGCGACTTCGGCCGCGATGGAAGAAGACACACGCGCCGCCACCATCAATCCGCCCAAAACGGGACCAAGTTCACGCACCATGCCAAGGGCCACGATCGAGGGCACGGCAAATTCAGCAGAAAAATCGGCGCTGCCTTCGTAAATCTGTAGCGCCAATGCCCCGCCTGTGAAAAAGGCCGTGAGCCCCACAACAGGCAGGCTAAAGTAGCCAATCGCCATCACGGAGGAAAGAAACTCACGCGTATAAAACGGGGGAGTGATGATATGAAAAACAGCCTCTACGGCAAATTGGGTGACGCGGCCAATGGCGGCAAGGACATAAATGACCGTGCGACCGATGCTGGACAGAATGCGCACTTAAACCCCCATCGTGTAACGGCGCGTATAACGGGCACCAAGAGAGGTGAGAATTTCATAGCCAATCGTGTCTGCAAATTCTGCAATCTGATCCACGGTTTGTTCCGTGCAAATCATATCGAGCATCGATGGCGTGGTCGGAAGATGTGTGACATCAACCGTAAGTAAATCCATAGAGACACGCCCGACCACAGGACATTTGATACCGTCAAAATAAAGAGCCGCTTGATCCCCAATTGCGCGGATCAGACCATCAGCATAGCCCCCTGAAACAGTTGCAATTTTAAGAGGTTCCGTGGCCGTAAACGCATCGGAATATCCAACCGTTTCTTCGGGCATAACATCGCGAATTTGAATAACAGGGAGCGATAAATGCACCGTAGCACGGCCAAGCTTATAAGGGGCTGCGCCGTAAATTCCGACACCGGGACGGGTGATATCAAAATGATAATCAGGCCCAAGCAAAAGACCACCTGTGGCAGAAAGAGACAGCGGTGCTGTTACGCCTTCGGTCATGGTTTTAAAGGTTGTGAGCTGTTTTTCATTTGTCGGGGATGTTGGATCATCGGCACAGGCGAGATGGCTCATCACCAAGGTCGGGTTTTGGGATAGCGCAATATCACGCACCGCCGTCCATTCCGAAAACTCCATGCCAAGCCGGTTCATCCCGGTATCAAGTTGAATACCAAAAGCATGTCCTGGGAGTGCTTCGAAATGGCGGGTCAATTGCTGAACCGAATTGAGCATCGGTACAAGGTTCAAGTCATGGATCATATCCGTGTCGCCACGCATATGCCCACCAAAGATGTTGATTTCGAGGTCGGGACCAACGGCTTGGCGCACCTTGGCGCCTTCTTCTGCGGTGGCCACAAAAAACCGCCGCGCCCCTGCATGAGCAAGCGCCATGGCAACGCGGTCCGCACCAAGCCCGTAGCCGTCCGCTTTTACCACGGCGGCCGTTTCAACGGTTGCATCTGAAAGTTGATCAAGGGCGCGCCAGTTGCTGACCACAGCCCCAAGATCGATCGTTAAATTACCAGTAGACATAAGCGTTTTTTGCCTTGTGCGCGTATAAGGTCAAGAGAAAATCGCAAGAGCGGCAGGTTTGTGCGTAAGCCGAAAGGCGAAAATGGAGGTCCGCGAGCGGTTAATACTCTTCGCCGCCGCCTTGCCATGGTTTTGCAAGATTGCCAAAACGTGTGAATTGCGGCTCAAAGCTCAACCCGACCGTACCGATGGGGCCGTGGCGTTGCTTACCGATGATGACTTCTGCTTTGCCATGGAGGTTCGACATTTCATCTTGCCATGTGGCCATGGCTTCAAGGTTGCTGTCATCGGGTTTTTCGCGTTCTTTGTAATATTCCCCACGGTACACGAACATCACCACATCGGCATCTTGCTCAATTGAGCCAGATTCACGCAGATCAGAGAGCTGTGGACGTTTGTCGTCGCGGCTCTCTACGGTCCGAGACAGCTGAGACAAGGCAATCACAGGAATATTCAATTCTTTGGCGATGGCTTTCATCCCCATGGAAATTTCGCCGATTTCTTGCACACGATTATCAGATGTCCCGCGGCAAAGCTGTAGATAGTCGATGATCAAGACATCAAGCCCATGGGTCCGTTTAAGGCGGCGCGCGCGGGCGGCCAGCTGTGAAATCGGTAGGGCAGGCGTGTCATCAATGAATAATGGGCAGGTTTCAAGGGTCTTGGCGGCATCCACAAAACGGCGGAATTCATGTTCTTCCATATCGCCTTGGCGTATCTTGTGGGACGAAATTTCGGACGCTTCCGCGAGCACACGACCGGCCAATTGCTCGGCGCTCATCTCAAGGGAGAAAAAGCCAACCACACCACCATCAACCGCGCCTTCGCTGCCGTCATGGCGTTTGCCTTTGCGGTATGTTTTGGCGACGTTAAACGCGATATTGGTTGCAAGGGACGTTTTCCCCATAGAGGGACGCCCCGCGAGGATCAAAAGGTCAGAAGGGTGAAGCCCCCCAAGTTTTTCATCAAGATCATTTAGCCCCGTGGAAATGCCCGCAAGCCCACCATCACGTTGATAGGCCGTATTGGCCACGTTTACGGCTTCGGTGACGGCAGAGAGAAACGATTGAAAGCCTTTTTCAGATTGGCCTTCTTCACCCAATTTATAAAGGCTTTGTTCCGCTTCGATGATTTGATCTTTGGGTTCGCTGTCGACCTCAACGCTGGCGGCTTTATCTGCGATATCGCGGCCAAGGCTGATCAATTGACGGCGCACGGCCAAGTCATAAATCATCTGGGCATAATCGCGGGCGGCGAAACTCGAAATCGAGGCACCAGCAAGGGTTGCAAGGTAGCCCACACCGCCCAATTCCTTAAGACCCTCGTCATCTTCCATAAACGCTTTGAGCGTCACAGGGGAAGCAAGCGCGTTTTTCACGATCCGTGATTGTGCAATTTCATAGATTCGCGCATGGGTGGGCTCATAAAAATGCGCCGATGTGATGACCGATGATACCCTGTCATAGACATCATTATTGGTGAGGATCGCACCCAAAAGCTGTTGTTCAGCCTCAATATTATGAGGCATGCTTTCCGTGGCCGCGTCCTCAGGACCGTTCGGATTGATGGCTTGGGGCGAAATTTGCGCGGGTTCGTTCATGATGGACCTGATACTTGGATGCACGTATTTAACGCGACGAGGGCGCGCATGGCAAATTGTATAAAACTGGGGATAGTTTGTGGGTAATGCCCCCCGAAGGGGATATTACCCAAAGGTATTATTTTTTGTTGGCGTCTTGCCATTCACGCGGGGCGTTTAGGAATTTTTCGACCTCATCCAAGGTTTCGGTGTCAAAATTCCCATCTTCGCGGGCCACCGCAAGAACATCCCACCATGTGCAAAGATAATGCAGTGCCACACCGTGATCGGCGAGGGTTTTTTCCGTTTCAGGAAAAATGCCGTAGTAGAAAATCACTGCCGTATCAGCACATTTTGCACCGGTTTTGCGAATGGCATCCACGAATTTAAGCTTAGACCCTCCGTCGGTGGTGAGATCTTCGACCAAAAGCACGCGGTCATCTTCTTTCATGACGCCTTCGATTTGCGCGTCACGGCCGTAGCCTTTGGGCTTTTTGCGCACATAAGTCATCGGTAGCGCCATGCGTTCGGCAACCAGTGCGCCAAAGGGGATGCCTGCGGTTTCACCACCTGCGATATTGTCAAACGCTTCAAGGCCCGCATCGCGCATCACGGTTGTCGTCAAGAAATCCATAAGCGTGGAGCGGATGCGCGGGTAGCTGATGAGTTTGCGACAATCAATATAGGTCGGGGAGGGCAGGCCAGAGGCCAATGTGAACGGCTCACGTGCGTTGAAATGCACCGCCTCGATTTCCAAGAGCATCTTGGCCGTCAATTTCGCGATGGTTGCTTTATCAGGATAGGTTGTTGGGATCATGATGTTACCGTCCAATGCACTGGGAAGCCGGGGTCAAATACCGTGACAGGCCCGTCTTTCGTTTCAATTCTCTCAGGGAAGACTGCGGCGTCCCCTTTGGTGAGCGTGATTTTATCCGTATTTGGCGCAAGCCCATAAAAGGCAGGTCCGTTAAGCGAAGAGAAGGCTTCGAGGGTGTCGAGTTTTCCTTCTTCTTCAAAGACATGCGCCAAGAGGGACATGGTGTTCGTCGCTGTAAAACAGCCCGCGCAGCCACAGGCGCTTTCTTTGTTGGGGTCTGTATGCGGGGCGCTATCTGTGCCAAGGAAGAACCGCTTGTCCCCCGACGTGGCGGCCGCGCGCAAGGCCAAGCGATGTTCTTCGCGTTTGGCCACAGGAAGGCAATAGTAATGCGGTTTGATCCCGCCAACCAAGATATGATTGCGGTTGATAATCAAGTGATGTGTGGTGATGGTCACACCGATGTTTTTGTCTTGGCTGAGTGCGTAATCCACACCATTTTTTGTTGTGACATGTTCCATCACAACCTTGAGGTCCGGATTTTTACGACGGAGCGGGTCAAGAATACGGTCAATGAACACAGCTTCACGATCAAAAATATCGACATCCGCGTCTACCACTTCGCCATGGATACAAAGAGGAATGCCCAGTTCAGCCATTTTTTCCAAAACGGGGGCCACTTTGTCAAAATCCGTCACCCCAGAGGCTGAATTTGTAGTTGCACCCGCTGGGTAAAGCTTGAGCGCTTGGATCACGCCGCTTTCATACGCACGCGCCACATCCTTTGGATCCGATTGTTCGGTGAGATAAAGCGTCATTAGGGGCGTGAAATTTGAACCATCGGGCTGGACTGCTTCAATGCGATCACGGTACGCGCGGGCATCTGCCATGGTCACCACAGGCGGAATAAGGTTCGGCATAATGATTGCGCGACCAAAATGGCGCGTGGTTTCAGGTAAGACAGCCTCAAGCATCGCGCCATCGCGCAGATGCAAATGCCAGTCATCGGGGCGGGTGATTGTAAGCTCTTTGGTCATTGCCAAAGCCATACACCCGTTGTCGGTCCGATGGAATAGAGAATTGCGACAATCCTTTCAGAGGATAGGTGTTAGGCCTTATCCGCTAGCAAAATGCTGTTGATCGCTTCAAAATCGACGTCGCTATCGTTGCCTGCATCTTTGCGTGGGCTTTGAGGTGTGAAGTCCTTCTCAACATCGCTTTCGCCTTCAGGGGCGGGATCCGCTTTCGTCGGGTATACCGCGCTTTCACTGCCATTGATAATTTCAACAAGCTGCGGGGCCCGATTTCTGAAGTAGGGAAGGGGGCGTATTTCGATGACTGCGTTGCAAAGTTGAAGAGCAAGTTTGAAATGCCCTTTTGAGGAGAGTTTTGCCTCAAGGCCGCGCAGATAACGACGCTGTGTTTGGCGGAACTTTAAAATCTTGTGAAACATATTCGGCCGCAGTGTTTTCGTAAAAAAGGCCCGAACCGGATGGGAGAGAATATCAGCGGCCCAAAGGATAGAGGCCGCATCGGTCATATGGCGGCATGCAATGCGATGGGTGTTGGGCGCATAAAAAAGCGCAGCATGCATTGATGTTTGGATATTGGACGGATCATACAGCACAAACACATCTTGGGCAGTGGAGGCCATTTGCGGCGCAAACCCATATCGGTCCGTAAAGCGGGTGCGCTTAAACTTAGGGTAGCGTGTTTCCCAAGGCGTGAGTTCGGCATCTAATGTGGCGATAGGGTCAATTGCAATGACCGTGGCTTGCGGGCTGGTCACAGAGTAGGCCGCGGCAGCATAAGCGCCAAGATCACAGCCGAGAAAGAGGACTTTGTCAAAATCTTCAAAGAAACCATCATCAACCAAACGATCGAAATAATGGAAAAGCGCCGGCTCGTGAAAGGGGCTTTCTTCATGCGAGATGATCGATAATAAGGAATGGTCATTGCCTTCAAGGAGCTGCACCCCCATGAGCTGTGCCTCATTGGATGTGGGCTCAATTTTAGAGGCGTCTTCAAAGGTGACAATTAGATTTGGGGCTTGATCAACGAAAAGAACCGAATGGTTGTCTCCAATTCCATGGAAATGCCCATGTTCGTCGCCATGGGCGCGAAGATGCTCCCAAAAGGCGGTCTTTTTTGGCTGAGTTGGCTCAGTCACTTCATTTGAAGCTTCTGTTTTTACGGCCATGGGGTGGTTCCTTTGGTTTGAGCGTCGATTCGACGTAATATGGCGTCTATTATTTGCGCTAAATTAGACAAAACTGTGATGGCGGAAAGGAGATTTCATGGAAAAGGATGTTTTGTGGGTCTTTGCTTGACGGATATATCATAATTAAATATCTATATATATGGATATGAATATATGTAGGTAAGGACAACACATGACAATGAACTGGAAAACGGGTGGGCTCGCGCTGGGGGTGATTTTCTTCCTCGCGGTGTTGCTTGTCAAACCGATTGGAGTTTCTACACAATTCGTGATCTTAGATGGGATTGCATGGAGCGCAATTGACGCTGATGTCGTGCAAAAAACGGAAGACGGATACACATCCTCCAATGCTTACCTTGCCAAGTCAAACGGTAAATATGCAAAAAATATCGCAAATCCAATGAATTACAGCTTTGTCTTCGTTGTTGCAATGATCATTGGCGGGGCGATTTCCGCGATGGCACGTGGGGGGCTGACGCCTGCAGAAAAGCAGATGCCGGCCTTGTGGCGTGAAAATTTTGGTGACAGCACAACAAAGCGCTACGTCGTGGCGTTTTTAGGCGGCTTCATTGTCCTTTATGGCGCACGTTTGGCGGGGGGCTGTACCTCTGGGCATATGATGTCGGGCATGATGCAGACGTCTTTGTCGGGCTACATTTTTGCAATGGGTGCGTTTGGGGCGGCTGTTCCAACGGCGATTGCGCTTTTTAAGAAAGGATAAGCACATGACAACAATTCTTCTTGCACTGGTTCTTGGAGGACTATTTGGCGCTGTTCTTGATCGTATTGGGGCGTCAAATCCCGACTATATCGGGAAAATGTTGAACCTGACGAATCTCAACTTGATGAAAACGATTCTATTGGCGATCGGCGTTGGCTCTTTTTTGATGTTTGGTGGCCAGATGTTAGGTCTGGTTGATGTGATGCATATGTCCGTCAAATCGGCCTATATTGGTGTGTTTGTTGGCGGTATCTTGCTTGGTATTGGCTGGGCGCTTTCTGGCTTTTGTCCAGGTACAGGCGTCGTTGCCGCGGCTGCAGGACGCAAAGATGCGCTGTTCTTTATTCTTGGTGGTCTTTTGGGGGCAGCGGCTTATATGGCGACATATGGCGCGACCAAAACCATGGGGCTACTGGATAAAATCGGCGGTGGTAAAGTGACACTTGGCACGGTGCCTGGCGCAAAATATGATGGCCTAACGGCGATCCCTGGGGATGTGTTGGGGCTTGTGCTTGGCGCGGTGTTCATCGTGGTGGCGTTTGTGTTGCCAGAAAAGCTACGGGGGTAAAACGCAGTCCGCATGACCATTTAGATGAACATATGCAGTACGGGAAACCCAAATAAAAAACGCCACCTCGTTTGAGGTGGCGTTTTGTCATTTAAGGGCGTTTAAGCCTTAGCTTTTAGGCATGGGGCCGATGATCATGATCATCTGGCGGCCTTCCATTTTTGGCATATTTTCGATTTTACCATGCTCTTTCACATCTTCAGCAACCCGTTCCAAAAGCGCACGGCCCAGGTTTTGGTGCGCCATTTCACGGCCACGGAAACGCAATGAAATTTTGACTTTGTCGCCATTGTCCAAAAACTTAAACACGTTCCGCATTTTTACGTTGTAGTCATTGGTGTCCGTGTTTGGGCTGAACTTAACTTCTTTGACTTGGGTAACTTTTTGCTTTTTGCGCGCTTCGGATTCGCGTTTTTGCTGTTCATATTTGAATTTGCCAAAATCCATGATTTTAACCACAGGGGGATTGGCATTTGGGGAAATTTCCACAAGATCAAGGCCAGCCTGTTCCGCAAGCTCAAGACCTTTCGCAGGGTGGACCACCCCAACGTTTTCGCCGTCTGCGCCGATGAGGCGAATTTCGGGGCAACGGATATTTTGGTTGACGCGAGGTCCTGTATCACGTTGTGGCGGGGCGTTATGCGGTCTACGAGCTATGGTATTGATCCTTTGTTTGTTACGTGGGTGCAAAATAGACAGGGTTTATTGGGCTTTCAAGCTGGAATAGCGATTCATGCGCTAATTTCTTAAAACTTCCCCTTGTGTCGCCATGGAACGCAGCGCATGTAGGGGCTACATTCATGCTGAGCGGGCCATATTGGCCTGCGCAACAGGTAAAATATACCCCACTATGGGAATTAAAGGACAAAAAGATGAACAAACGTTGGATTATTTTCATTCTGCTCGCAGCAGCTGGTGTTTTGGCTTACGGCAAGCTCTCTGGCAAATTCGACGCTAAAGACATGGCCGAAACAGCCACTGAAACAGGTTCTGCTGCGGTTGAAACCGTAGGTGAGGCCGCTGAAACGACAACTGACGCAGCA
>JBMYYE010000023.1:0-25247 GCA_049609065.1 Halocynthiibacter sp. | reverse complement strand
CGGGGCTTGCGTTTTATGAGGCGACAAATCCAACGGATCGCCCGATTACAGGCACAGCATCCTATAATGTTGCGCCTTATTCTGCGGGTGGGTTTTTCACCAAGATCGATTGTTTTTGCTTTGAGGAGCAAACGCTTCAACCAGGTGAAAGCGTGATGATGCCCGTGACATTTTACGTGGACCCCGACATCGTCGATGACCGCGATGGACAATATGTGCACACCATCACATTGTCCTACACTTTTTATGAGACCGAGCTCGCAGAAGAAACGGCTCAGCTCTCGACCGAAAATCAAAAGAATGATAACAAGATCTCAGCGAACAAGATCCTAAACTAAAGGGAAACGTCATGGCACATGTCAAGAACCACGATTACCACATTTTGAACCCCTCGATTTGGCCGTTTTTAGCGGCTGTTGGCGCATTTATCATGCTGACGGGCGCTGTGTTTATGCTCACAGGATCAACACCTTGGGTGTTTTTCGCAGGCCTTGCCATGGTGCTTTATGTGTCTTTCGCCTGGTGGTCCGATGTGATCGCAGAAAGCCATGACGGCGATCATACGCCCGTTGTGCGCATTGGCCTTCGCTATGGTTTTGTCCTCTTCATTATGTCTGAGATCATGTTCTTCGTAGCGTGGTTCTGGTCGTTCTTTAAGCCAACGATGTATCCAATGGACACCTATAAAGGCACGGAATGGGTGGCCCCACATCTCGATGTCATCGACCCTTTTCACCTCCCTTTGATCAACACGTTGATTTTGCTTTTGTCTGGTGCGGCTGTGACATGGGCACACCACGCATTGGTACATGAAAACAACCGCAAAGATTTGGTGAACGGTCTGACGCTCGCGATTATCTTGGGCGTGTGCTTTACCTTCTTGCAAGCCTATGAATACAGCCACATGACGTGGTGGGTTCAAGACGGCGCGCAGCCATCTGCCTTTGTTCTTGCTACGATGTTCCACGGGTTCCACGTTGTGGTCGGGACGATTTTCTTGGCCGTGTGTTTGTTCCGCGCGCTGAAAGGTCACTTCACACCAGAACGCCATGTTGGGTTTGAGGCCGCGGCATGGTACTGGCACTTTGTTGATGTTGTGTGGCTCTTCCTCTTTGTGGCGGTCTACATCTGGGGCCTTTAAATTCCCCTCATCATAAATAAGAATTTTGCGCGGGGCCTTGGCCTCGCGCTTTTCATTTGAGGCAAGGAAAGTTAGAAGGCTTTATGAAACGCTTTTTCTTGCCACTTGTGTTCTTTGCATCAACCCTTGGATTGCTGGTCTATCTTGGGACATGGCAGCTCAATCGTCTTGCATGGAAAACCGCCGTGTTGGCTGAAATCGACGCAAAACTGCTTGGGGCGCCTGTGGCGGTTCCTGCGCAGCCCTCATTCGCAACGGATCAGTTTTTGCCAGTCACCGCGACGGGGGCCATTGGGCCCGATGAAATCCACATCCTTGCCTCGGTGAAAAAAATAGGCGCGGGCTACCGGATCATTTCGCGCTTTGATCTTGGGGATCGTGCGGTGCTTTTGGATCGTGGATTTGTGGCACTGACAGCCAAAACCGCCCCCCGCCCGATGACGCAAGCAACCATCACCGGAAACCTCCATTGGCCCGATGAAATGAATGCCTCAACGCCCAATCCAGATATCGCAAAAAACATCTGGTTTGGCCGCGATATTGCGGCCATGGCCAAGGCTCTCCGCACAGACCCCGTTTTGATTGTTCAACGGGGCAGCAGCGAAGAAAATCTAGTCACCACGCCTTTTCCTGTCACAAGCGAAGGCATCCCGAATAAACATCTCGAATATGTTATGACATGGTATGGACTTGCCATTGTCTGGACGATCATGTCAGGGTATTTCCTCTGGAAACGCCGCAACTATAAAAAATAGGAATTGCACATGCGCTATATCTCGACCCGCGGACAAGCGCCCGCGCTCAACTTCGAAGAAGCAATGCTCTCTGGTTTGGCCCGTGATGGGGGGCTTTATGTGCCCGAAACCATCCCAACATTGGACAAAGACGCTATCAAAGCGCTCGCAGGGCAACCCTACGAAGAGATCGCGTTTCAGGTGATGAAACCCTATATCGGGGATTGCTTTACCGACGCGGAATTCAAAGAGATCATCGCAAAGGCCTATGCCGGTTTTGGCCATGACGCACGCGCGCCGCTCAAGCAGCTCGGCCCAAATCATTTCTTGCTTGAATTGTTCCATGGTCCAACCTTGGCGTTTAAAGATTTCGCCATGCAATTGATCGGTCAGCTCTTTCAGGTCGCTTTGAAACGCCGCGATAAAAAAGTAACCATTGTTGGCGCGACATCGGGTGATACCGGCTCTGCCGCGATCGAAGCGTTTCGCGGGCTTGATGCGGTGGATGTGTTTATCCTTTTCCCGCATGGCCGCGTGTCCGAAGTACAGCGCCGTCAGATGACCACACCTATCGAAAGCAACGTGCATGCTTTGGCGATGGATGGGGATTTTGATGATTGCCAAGCGCGCCTCAAAGACATGTTCAACGATCATGATTTTCGCGATGGCGTTGGCCTTGCGGGGGTGAATTCCATCAACTGGGCGCGGGTTTTGGCGCAGGTTGTATACTACTTTAGCGCTGCGACGTCATTGGGCGCGCCAGACCGCGAAGTGTCTTTCACAGTGCCAACGGGCAACTTCGGTGACATTTTTGCCGGCTACATTGCCAAGAAAATGGGCCTCCCGATTGATAAGCTTGTGATTGCGACGAACCAAAATGACATCCTACACCGGACGCTCGAAACGGGGGCCTATGAAACCCATGGGGTTGAACCGTCAATTTCACCTTCAATGGACATCCAAGTGAGTTCGAATTTTGAACGTGTGCTCTTTGATGTCTATGACCGTGACGGGAACGCTATTGTGCAATTGATGGATGAACTCAAAGAGGGCGGTAAATTTAGCCTCTCACAAGGGGCGCTAGAATCCCTTCGTGATCTTTTTGCCTCTGGCCGGGCGAGCGAAGACGAAACCTTGGCGCAGATCAAAACCTCTCTTGACGTGAGTAATGAATTGTTGTGCCCGCATTCCGCCATTGGCGTGAAGGTGGCCGAAGAAAATCTAGGCACCGCGCCGATGGTGACACTGGCGACGGCGCATCCTGCAAAATTCCCGGCCGCTGTTGAAAAAGCATCTGGCCTGCACCCTGCGTTGCCTGCGCGCATGGCGGATCTCTTTGATCGGAAGGAACGCGTGACCCGCGTGCCTAATGATTTGGATGCTCTCAAAGCGCTGATCGCAGATCGGCGTAACGCGTGAGTGTGGCTCTCACGACATTGCCAAACGGGTTCCGTATTGCAACGGAACCTATGGCTGGTCTTGAAAGCGCCTCCATCGGCATCTGGGTGACCGCAGGTGCACGTAATGAAAGCTTGCCTGAAAATGGCATGGCGCATTTTCTTGAACATATGGCGTTTAAGGGAACGACGATGCGTAGCCCGCTTCAAATTGCCCAAGAAATCGAAGATGTGGGTGGCTATCTTAATGCCTATACATCGCGTGAAATGACGGCCTATTACGCGCGGGTTTTGCGTGGCGATGTGCCTTTGGCATTGGACGTGATTGCGGATATTTTACGCAATCCGACATTCGATGAGGCGGAAATCGATATCGAACGTGGTGTGATTTTACAAGAAATCGGCCAAGCCAATGACACGCCTGATGATGTGGTCTTTGATTGGCTGCAAGACGTATCTTATCCCAAACAAGCTTTGGGGCGTACGATTTTAGGCCCTGCGGAAAATGTATCCGAATTTGGGCGTGATGATCTTTTGGCCTTTGTGGCCAAACATTACGGCCCTGAACGCATGATTTTGTCAGCGGCGGGCGGCATTGATCCAGACGCAATTGTTGCCCAAGCCACCGCTCTCTTCGGGGATATGGAGGCACATACATCCATACTGCCCGAGCCTGGAAAATTTATCGGTGGGGAAACCCGTACGGAAAAAGACCTTGAACAGGCGCATTTCACATTCGCGCTTGAGGCCCCGCACTACCGCGATGATCGGATCTATGCGGTTCAGTTGTTTTCAAATATTTTTGGCGGCGGGATGTCGTCGCGCCTTTTCCAAGAAATCCGCGAAAAACAAGGCTTGTGCTATTCTGTCTACTCTCAGCTCAGTGCCTTTTCTGACACGGGGTCCTTTTTGATTTATTCTGGAACCAGTGGCGACAAAGTGGACGTTCTGGCGCGTTCTGTTTTGACCGAGTTTGAAAAAGCGGCTGAGGATATTACCGATGCGGAAATCGCACGGGCGCGGGCACAGATGAAGGCAGGAATGCTTATGGGGCTTGAAGGCGCCTCATCGCGGGCCGAACGCATGGCGCGGATGGTGGATATTTGGGGCCGTGTGCCGGATCTATCAGAAACGGTTGCGGTGATTGATGCTGTAACGCGTGATGATGTGCGAAATGTGGCGCGTGATCTTTTGTTTGGTCCTGCTGCGATGGCGCTTTATGGCCCTGTGGGCTCTGCGCCAAGCTTGGATGATTTAAGAGGTTAAGGGATGTTAAGGCGCCGCGTGCAATCGATTATTGAAACGGAGCGTCTGACTTTGCGGCCGCCCCTTCAAAACGATTACCGCAATTGGAGCACCTTGCGCTACGACAGTATGGGTTTTCTCAAACCTTGGGAACCTACATGGGCCGAAGATCACCTCACACGGAAAGGCTTTTCCAATCGGGTCTATTGGGCGAAACGCGCGATCGGACAAAAACGCGCCTTACCGCTTTTTTTGGAACGCCGCGTGGATAAAACGCTCGTTGGTGGGATTACGCTTGATAATATTTTACGAGGCCCGCAACAGGTCGGAACCCTTGGCTATTGGGTGGGTGAACCGTTTGCGCGCCACGGCTATATGCGCGAGGCGATAGAGGCGGTGGTCCATCATGGCTTTCACCGTTTGGAGCTGAGCCGGATTGAAGCAGCCTGCCTCCCTGAAAATGTCGCATCCCGTGGTGTTTTAGAAAAATCAGGTTTCAAATACGAAGGTGTCGCCCAAAGCTATCTTCAAATCAACGGGCGCTGGCGCAATCATGTGCTTTACGCCAATTTACGTGCGGATCGGCGCGGGAAAACAACGGTGGGATCATGACACTTCAGCCAGCAGATGCAGCCTTCGAAAAGGGGCTTCGTGATCGGTTGCCTGAGACTATTTTTCGCCCGTTTGAAGGGCGCTACCGCGAAGAACCACGGGGAAAATTCAGCGCAAGTGATGCGATATTGCTGGCCCCAAGAACGGTGGATGAGGTGTCGGTCATCTTGAAATCCGCCCATGAGGCCCATGTTCCTGTGGTGCCATTTGGCGGCGGGACGGGGCTTGTTGGCGGGCAGGTTTATGATGGGGTGAAGCCTGTTGTGGTCACCCTTGAGCGGATGAATAAAATTCGCGCGGTTTACCCTGCGGAAAATGTCCTTATCGCGGAAGCGGGGGCAATTTTACACAGTGTGAAAGAGGCCGCATATGAGGCGGGCCGGTTGTTTCCATTGTCATTGGCCTCAGAAGGGTCCTGTCAGATTGGCGGCAACCTTGCGACCAATGCAGGCGGCGTGAATGTGCTGCGCTATGGCAATACGCGTGATCTTTGCTTGGGGGTGGAGGCTGTGTTGCCTGATGGCACAATCATCAATGCCCTGCGCCGCGTGCGTAAGGACAATACGGGCTATGATTTACGCAATCTTTTGGTGGGCTCTGAAGGCAGCTTGGGGATTATCACCGCAGCTTCGTTGAAGCTTTTCGATATTCCAGCACAATCGGGGACTGCGCTTTTTGCGGTGACCTCGCCTGATGCGGCTTTGGCGATGCTAAACGCGAGCCAAGCGCTCACCGGTGGCGGGGTGAGTGCATTTGAGCTTATCCATGAAACGGGGTTTGCCTTTCTGGCGGAACATTTTCCAGAGTTAAAACAGCCATTTGCACCGTGCCCGGAATGGATGGCATTGGTGGAACTAGGGGTTCCAAACTGCCAAAATCCTACTGAGATTTTTGAAACTATTTTTGAAAACGCACTTGAGGATGACTTGTGTTTTGATGGTGTGATTGCACAATCTGAGGCCCAAGCTCAAACGCTCTGGGCGTTGCGGGAACATATTCCTCATGCCAATCGCTCTGTGGGGGCGGTTGCGTCCCATGACGTGTCACTGCCGCTTTCAGAAATTTCAAAATTTGTTGAGGCGGCCAAGCGTGAGATAGCAGAAATGAGCGACATGCGGGTCAATTGCTTTGGCCATCTTGGTGATGGGAATTTGCATTTTAACCTGTTTCCGGCTGTTGGGAAAACCAAGGCTGATTACCAAAATATCGCTGCAGAGGCACAAAAGATCATTCACGATCTGGTGCATCACTTTGACGGGAGCTTTTCAGCCGAACATGGGGTGGGGCGCTTAAAGGTTGCGGAACTTGCCACCTATGGAGATGACGGAAAGCTCATGGCAAAGCGCGCCATTAAAGGGGCGCTTGACCCGCACGGAATTATGAATCCAGGCGTATTTTTCTAAGTCAAACGACAACGCCCCACCTTGGGTAAGGCGGGGCGTTATGTGTTTAAAACACATGCAAGAGCAGGTCTACCGAAGCAGACAGTTAATGGTTAACGGTTAAACCTTTCCAAAAGGTTTACGCGCCTTCAAAATCGCAGATGGTAAAGACATCCATCCCGAGCGCTTCGAGCTTCTTTCGACCGCCCAATTCGGGGAGATCGACAACAAAGGCACAGCCAACAATTTCCGCCCCAAGACGTTCAAGAAGCTTAATGCCGGCCTCTGCTGTGCCGCCTGTCGCCAAAAGATCATCAACGATCAAAACCCGTTCGCCTGCGGGGAGCGCATCTTGGTGCATTTCAACGGTGGCTTCGCCATATTCAAGGGTGTAGCTCTGTTCGATGGTGGCACCAGGGAGTTTGCCTTTCTTGCGCACAGGCACAAAACCCACCCCCAATTGATGCGCCACGGCGCCGCCTAGGATGAAGCCGCGCGCTTCAAGACCGATAACTTTATCAATCCGCATTCCCGCATAAGGTGCAAGCAGTTGGTCAACCACAATCCGCATGCCGCGCGGGTCCGAAAATAACGTGGTCACATCGCGAAACATGATGCCTTCATGCGGAAAATCAGGAATGGTGCGGATGTAATCTTTAACGGTTTTTGTCATAGTTTTCCCTCAGTCATAAAACGCATGGCGGCCTCCAACGGGCCACGTTTGAAAACCTTTGAATAGCCCCATGCATATAGCGCCGATCCGGCACAAAAGAGAAGGCTTATTGCGAAAATTTCGGTCTGATTTAACTGCCCAGACAAAAGCCCGAGCGCCTCTAGCGTGCCCAATCCAATGAGGATATGCGCAACATAAAGCGTGAGCGTTTGCTGCCCTGCCTTTGCGCTGATTTTAGCAAGCGTGCGACGCTCGAGCCATGGGCTAAGGCGCAAAAGCCCCCCAATCATAAATGCCGCGGAGCCGCAGCCAGCAAGCATATAAAGGGGCAAAGCCGGAACAGGGCTAAGCGAGAGAATTTCTTCGAATTCGGGATCTAAGGCAATCATGCCCCGGCTGATAAGAAGGGTCAGCAAAGTGACCCCCATCCCCCCAAAGAGGAGCTGGTTTTGAACACTTGCTTTTGTCAGGTCAAGCCGCGCAATCCACATGCCAAAAAGCATGAAAGATACCCACGGGAAAACAGGATGCCAGCCATTGTAAAAACTGTGACGCAAAAATCCGTTCAGGGTCCAAAAATCCGCGTAGTGATAGGTGTCAAAATCCCATGCCCGTTCGAAAGGGCCTATTAAGATGGCAAGCCCCGCAAGGAGGGTGATGGTAACACCGCCCCAGATGAGTGCACGATCAGAGAGCGGTGCAAAACAGGCCGCGACAATGAAATATAGTCCGTAAAAATGTAAAATATCGGCGTCAAATATGAGCATATTGATCATACCAAGACCAAAAAGAAATGCCGCACGTTTTAGGGTCAGATGCCATGGCAACCGCCCCCGCTGATAGGCTAGGCCAAAGCCGACCCCCGCCAAGACGACAAAAAGCGCGGCTGCGCGTCCTTCAAGTGCATTGGTGATCGGGGTGCTCCAGCCCGTTTCTGTGGCCTCAGAAGCGATGCGAAAATTAACAAGCACCATGCCGACAAAAGCCAAAAAACGCGCGATATCTAAACCGATCAAGCGCATGGGTTAAAGTACCCGACCGGCCACGGCATCGAGCTTTGCGATAAGGTCGGGATCACGTTTTTCTGGCGCGGTTAAGATGGCAAACTCGAGTGCTTTATCACAGCCATGGGGGCAATCCGCGCGCGCTTTGCCCAATAGGGCAGGGAGCTTGGCCACCAAGTTGCGGGCCTTTTCGGAATTGCCCATGAGGGTCTTGATGATCTCGGTCACGTCGACTTCGCCGTGATCTGGATGCCAGCTGTCATAATCGGTGATCATTGCCACGGAGGCATAGTCCATTTCGGCTTCCCGCGCGAGCTTTGCCTCAGGCATATTGGTCATGCCGATCACGTCACAATTCCAGCTTTCGCGGTACATTTTGCTTTCGGCCAAAGTTGAAAACTGCGGCCCTTCCATCGCGAGATAGGTGCCGCCGCGATGAACGGTGATGCCTGCGTCTTTTGCCGCCACTTCGCATGCCTCAGAAAGGCGCGGGCAGGTGGGATGTGCAACGGAAACATGGGCGACACAGCCCGTCCCAAAGAAGCTTTTCTCACGGGCAAATGTGCGGTCAATGAATTGATCTACAATGACAAAATCGCCTGGCGCCATATGTTCGCGAAACGACCCACAAGCCGAAACAGAAATAATATCCGTGACCCCAATACGTTTGAGCGCGTCAATATTGGCGCGATATGGAACCGTGCTTGGGGAATGGACATGACCGCGTCCGTGGCGGGGTAAAAATGCCATTTCGACACCGTCTAGAACACCTGTCAAAATCTCATCCGAAGGATCCCCCCATGGGGTGTCTATTTTCTGCCATGTGGCATTTTCAAGCCCGTCAATGTCGTAGACGCCTGAACCGCCGATAATGCCAATTTTTGTCTGTTTCATGGGATTCTCAATCATCTGGTCGTGTTACGGAAAATATATGCTCTACCGATGTATAATCGCGGTAACCAAGGCGCGCCAAGGGGGTGAAGGTTGAAATGTCAAACCGGCCGTTCACAATACAGTCATCGCGCATGTGCACGGCGATGACTTCGCCAAAAACCACATGATTGTCGGCGCCTTCAATTTGAACCACTTGGCTGAGTTTGCATTCCAAATTTACTGGTGCATTGGCAACGCGTGCAACGTTGATGCGTTCGCAAGGGGCGCGTTCAATGTTTGCGGCGTCAAATTCGCTGATATGTTTGGGGAATGTGTCCGATGTTGCATTCATGCGGTCGATATCGTCCGCCGCCACAATATTCACACAAAATTCTTTGGTTGCGATGATATTGGCGAGGCTATCTTTGCCGATCTTCTGGTCGTCTTTTCGCGATGTGGTGGCAAACATGACTTGAGGCGGGGAGTAAGCCACGCCATTAAAAAAACTGTAAGGTGCGAGGTTGTCGATACCTTCTGCAGAGCGTGTTGAGATCCAACCAATAGGGCGTGGGGTGATCAGCGCATTAAAAGGATTATGAGGGAGGCCGTGACCATTTTGCGGTTCGTAGAACATTCGGTTTCCATTTTTGGGATGCGCATTGTAATGCTGTTCGTGAAAAGGATGCGAAATTCGAAAGGCGAAGACAAGCGTGTATCACTTAAACTCTGAGACGGATCAGGATTTATGGGAAGTGGAAGCTCTCTATGATACCTGTTTTGCGCCTGGACGTGAGGCGCTGTCTTCTTATCGGTTTCGCCGAAATGTGCCCCCGGTTCAGGCCCTATCCATCCTTGCGCGTGATGCGGATGGCATTTTGGGGGGGGCGATCCGGTATTGGCCCGTGATGATCGGGGATGCGCCTGTTTTGCTTTTGGGACCTGTGGCGGTGCACCCGACACGCCAAGGCGAAGGTTTGGGCGGTATGCTTGTGCGTGAAAGCCTGAGCGTTGCGCGTGATTTGGGCTGGGAGCGAGTGCTATTGGTCGGGGACGCGCCCTATTATAAACGGTTTGGGTTTGAAAAACGCGGCGATGTCATTATGCCACCGCCCACGAACCCCGACCGTGTCTTGGGATATGAATTGACCGATGGTGCCTGGGACGGCGTGTCGGGACAGGTCACGGCATGGTCTGACCCATCCAGCTAATGGTCCGGCTAAAGCCCTAGGATTTTTTTCACATATGGCCGTGCTGATTGTGCGCCTTCGTCACGGGCCGCGTGAATGGCGTCACGCACCGCTGATAGATCCGTGCGGCGCAAAATATCTTTGACAGGGCCAATGGAGGCAGGGCGCATCGAAAGCGCCCGTAGGCCCATGGCGCTCAAACAGACCGCTTCAAGCGGGCGGCCCGCATCTTCACCACAAAATGAAAGCGGGGTGTTGGTTTCGATACACCGCTCTGAAATACGCTCAATCAGATTGAGGAAACTGATATTGAGCGTGTCATAGCGTCCACGCACGCGCTCATTTTCCCGATCCGCCGCAAAGAAAAACTGTTTGAGGTCATTGCCGCCAATGGACAGAAATTCGACATCCTCAAAGAATTTTTTGGGCGCAAAGGCGATGGATGGCGTTTCCAGCATCGCGCCGATTTCCAGATGTTCAGGCACCGTATGGCCGAGCTTTTCTTCCGCGCGGACCATTTTATGGACGATGTCACGGGCATCATAGAATTCAGAACTTTGGGCCACAAATGGGAACATAATCGTAAGCGCACGTCCCTTGGCACCGCGCAAAAGAGCTTGGATCTGCATCTGCAAAACGCCAGGTTTATCAAGCCCCACGCGCACCGCCCGCCAGCCCATGGCAGGGTTCGGTTCATCCGTTGGCTTCATGTAAGGCAGGACCTTATCTGAGCCAATATCAAGGGTGCGAAACACCACACGTTTATCGCCCGCCGCATCCAAAATACGCGAATAAAGTTCCGCTAATTCAGTACGTTGTGGCATTTTGTTGCGAATGAGGAACTGAAGCTCAGTGCGAAAAAGCCCCACACTTTCGGCGCCTGAACTTTCCAAGCTCGGTAGGTCCGCCATCAGCCCCGCATTCATGGTGAGCGCGACAGTTTTCCCATCGAGGCTTGTTGCGGGTTTGTCAAAAATCTCCGCGTAGCGTGTCTTGGCCTGATCGACCATGGCCATTTTATCGCGAAAGGCGCCGACGACGCTTTCATCGGGGCGTAGATGGGCGATGCCTTGATCCCCATCCAACACAATGTGATCCCCATTGAGGGCCTCAGTTGTGATTTTCTTGGCGTTGATGATCAACGGGATCGCGAGCGCGCGCGCCACAATGGCCGCGTGGGAGCCAACGGACCCTTCCTCAAGCACGATCCCTTTGAGATTACGGCCATAATCCAAGAGCTCAGCCGGGCCGATGTTGCGGGCCACCAATACGGGATCCATGGGCATTGCTGCGCCTGTGTTTTTCCCTTGGCCGGTCAAAATACGCAGCAATCGGTTCGAGAGATCATCAAGATCATGCAACCGTTCGCGCAGGTATGGATCGGTGACCTTTTCCATGCGTGAACGCGCGGTTGTTTGTTCTTTTTCGACAGCCGCCTCAGCAGAAAGCCCGGCTGAGATGTCTTCTTCCATGCGCCGCATCCAGCCTTTGGAATTGGCAAACATACGGTAAGCTTCGAGCACCTGAAGTTGCTCCTTGTCACCGCCTTGCGCAGATGAGAGCATTTTATCAACACCGACACGCAGTTCCGCGCGTGCCTTTTTAAGGCGTTTTCGTTCCTTTTTCGGGTTGTCAGCAATTGGATTTGTGACAACGACACGTGGCTCATGCAAAAAGATATGGCCCTCAGAAACGCCTTCTTGACCAACACCGCCTCGAAACATGACCGATTGTTGGTGCAGTGCGTTCAGTCCGGTTTCTTCGCCGGCAAAGGCCCCAAGCTCGGCCATTTCTGCAAGGACCATGGCCACAACTTCGAGACCGTAGACTTCATCAGCGGAATACTGGCGGGCATCTTTCGATTGCACCACAAGCACCCCTAGATTTTCGCCCAAGCGTTGGATCGGAAGCCCAAGAAACGACGAATAGATTTCCTCGCCGGTTTCTTTCATATAGCGAAAGCCGGGTTCGTTCGGCGCATCTGCCGTGTTGATGATACGGGATTTTTTGGCAACGCGGCCGACAAGGCCTTCGCCACGTTTCATGCGGGTTTGATGCACCGCTTCACGATTGAGCCCTTCAGTCGCGCAGAGTTCGAGCGTGTCTTCATCACGAAAGAGATAAATAGAACAGACCTCAGTGCGCATGGATTGCGCAATGATTTCAGTGACATGGTCAAGTCTCTCTTGCCCTTCGCCATCCTCAGCTAAGGCTTCGCGCAAGCGGCCAAGCAGCTTGCGACTTTCACTTTCTGTGGTCTCTGACATTGGCGGCGTGGTGCCTCCTTAAGATGCTTTCTCCAGTTCAAAAGCATCATGCAATGCTTGCACGGCAAGTTCCATATATTTCCGGTCAATGAGAACAGAAATCTTTATTTCTGAGGTGGTGATGACGTTAATATTCACGCCTTCTTGCGACAATGCCGCAAACATTTTAGCCGCGATGCCTGTTTGGCTTCGCATGCCGATCCCCACGACGGATACTTTTGCAACATTCATGTCGGCGACGAGATCATGATAGTTGATCTCCCCTTCGGCCTTTGCAGCCTCAAGGGCGGTTTTGGCACGATCAACTTGATCGGTGGGGCATGAAAACGTCATGTCTGTGCGCCCCTCTTCAGAGATGTTTTGCACGATCATGTCCACGTTCACGCCTGCTTCTGAAAGCGGACCGAAGATGGCCGCAGAAACGCCAGGGCGATCGGCCACTGAAATGAGGGTGACTTTGGCTTCGTCGCGCGAATAGGCGACACCTGATACGATATTGGATTCCACGATATCCTCCTCGGCACAAACCAAAGTGCCAGCATTTTCATTATTGTCTTCAAAGCTTGATAGCACGCGTAGGCGGACTTTGTAGCGCATCGCAAGTTCAACTGAGCGCGTTTGCAGGACCTTTGCCCCCAAGGACGCAAGTTCGAGCATCTCTTCAAATGCGATTTTGTCAAGCTTGCGTGCTTTATTTGAGATGCGTGGATCCGTGGTATAGACCCCATCCACATCCGTATAAATATCGCACCGCTCCGCGTCAAACGCGGCAGCAAAGGCCACGGCAGTTGTGTCGGATCCGCCACGCCCCAATGTTGTGATGCGACCTTCGGGGCTGATCCCTTGAAAGCCAGCGACCACGGCGACTTTCATACCATCAGCGAATTTTTCGTCCATATTTTCGCGTGGGATTTCTTCGATCCGAGCGGAGGAATGGGCCGAGTTGGTTTTAAGCGGCACTTGCCAGCCTTGCCAGCTGCGGGCTTGAATATCCATTTGCTGAAGCGTCAGCGCCATGAGCCCAGCCGTTACGTTTTCACCCGATGAGACCACGGCGTCATATTCGCGCGCGTCATACATGTTGGATGTTTCATTCACCCAGCCGACCAATTCATTGGTCTTGCCTGACATTGCAGACACGATGACGATGACGTCATAGCCATTTGCCACTTCACGGGCGACGCGTTTTGCGGCGCGCTTGATGCGGTCCAAGGATCCAACCGAGGTGCCGCCAAATTTCATTACCAATAAAGGCATGGTGTCTCTCACTTCAATTACCGAAAGCGTTGTAGAACCCCTAAAAAATAAGGGCAAGGATAATCCAACGTCTGATTGGAGAAGCTTTCGTCAAAATGACGATATTGAACGTCAGTTAGCTTGTTTTCTTAACAAACTTCGTCAAAATGACAATCTGCTGCCCATTGACGCGACCTTCGATATGCTCAGGTGTGTCAGGAACCAAAGAAATATTACGCACGGGCGTGCCACGTTTTGCGGTGAAGCCTGCGCCTTTTACAGGCAGATCTTTGATCAAAACAACACTGTCCCCTACCGTGAGGGTGACGCCGTTGCTGTCACGATGCACGACGCTTTCTTCATCAGCGGCTTCGATGCCGGCTTCGGCCCAGGCCAAAGTTTCAGGCTCAAGATAAGCGATTTCAAGCAAATCGCGCGCCCAAGCTTCGGATTGGAGCTGATGCAAGAGCCGGTACGCATGGACCTGCACCGGTGCCACGGGGGACCAAATCGCATCGGATAGACCTTTCCAGTGCGGGGCGGTTGGATCAGAAACCGCCGCGCAATTCGGGCTGGCAAGAATGGCCATATCCGCGGTGCCATCGGCATTTGGACCAATTTCGAGCGCGTCTAACGCCTCCGTTGCGCCGCAAATTTCACAGGCCTGCGCGCGGGTTGAGAGATCATTTAAGAGGGTCATCTAGCTGTCCTTTATGGCTCGGAAAAGTGCTTCGGCACGTGTCCAATCCTCAGTTGTATCAATGTCTTGGGCCCGCCACCGCGGAATGATGAGCGGCGCGGTTTTTGGGCCAAAAATCGGAATGTCCGAACGCCATGCATCGGGGGTGCCCCAATAAAATTGCCCTACATCATGGTAGGCCTCGTTGAGGTCTTGGGACCGTGTTTGGGCCTCTTTCGGGTTAAACATTTGAAGCCCGCCATCTGGCGTGATGGCAACAGCGCGTTGGATCGGGAATGGAAATGTGGTCACGGGCATAGAAAACACTTTTTCCCCAGTCAAAAGCAAACGCGCCGCTTGGATATCAGTGGCGCGGACAAAAGGCGCTGTCGCATAAAGACAGCAAAGAGCCTCAATATCGGTGCCAAGGCCATCAAGAGCGTGGCGCACCACATCTACTGTTGTTGCGTGATCATCTGCGATCTCTGGCGGGCGCATGAATGGGGTTTCGGCCCCGTAGTCGCGCGCGGTGGTGGCGATGTCGGGATCATCTGTGGAAACAATGATACGGCTGAAAAGTCCAGAGGCTTTGGCCGCCTCGATGGACCATGCGATCATGGGTTTGCCCTCAAAGGGCTTGATGTTTTTGCGGGGGATACGTTTTGAACCACCTCGCGCGGGGATGAGGCAAATATTGCTCATGCCAGCGCGGTTGTGAGGGATTGAATGACGTAATCTTGGTCCGCATCCGTCATATCAGGGTAAAGTGGGATCGAAATTGCGCGGCTGTAATAGGTTTCAGCATTGGGGAAATCGCCCTGTTTGAAGCCTGGATTTTGGTAATATGGCTGTAAGTGCACGGGTATATAATGCACGTTTACCCCAAGATCCGCGGCGCGCAAGCTGTCATAAATGGCCTTGCGCCGTGTGGCATCCACCCGAATGACATAAAGGTGAAACGCGCTATAGGCGCCTGTGAGACGACCCGGTCGGTCCAAATCGAGATCGGCCAAAGCCACATCATACCGCTCAGCAAGTTGATTGCGCTTTGCAACAAAATCCTTGAGGCGCGTCATCTGTGACACGCCAAGTGCAGCCTGAAGTTCGGTCATACGGTAGTTGAGACCAAGGGCCACTTGTTGATAATACCAGCCGCCTTCGCTTTCTTTGGTCATGAGGCTTTCATCACGGGTCACCCCATGCGAGCGAAACAATTCCATCCGTTGGGCGAGGGTAGGATCATTGGTTGTTGCGATACCACCTTCGGCGGTGGTGACGATTTTCACGGGATGGAAGCTAAACACCGCAATATCGGAATGTTCACATTTGCCAACGGGCACATCATGAAAGGTGCCGCCAACGGCGTGGCTTGCATCTTCGATCACATGAATGCCGTGGGCTTTGGCCAATGCGCCAATCCGCGCCATGTCACAAGATTGGCCGCACATATGCACCGGCATAATGATTTTAGGGAGTGTGCCTTGGGCCGCAGCCAGCTTTAACTTCGCCTCAAGCGCCTCAGGGCACATATTAAATGTGTTTGGATCCACGTCAACAAAATCGACCTTTGCCCCACATAGAAGCCCAACATTGGCAGACGCCACAAAGGTGATAGGCGAGGTCCAAAGAAGATCGCCAGCCCCAAGCCCAAGCGCCAAACACGCAATATGAAGCGCAGAGGTCGCGGAATTTACCGCCACCGCGTGGTTTGCCCCAGTTGCCGCACAAATGGCGGCTTCAAAGGCGGGGACCTGTGGTCCTTGGGTCAAATAATCTGACGTGAGGGTTTTGACCACCAGATCAATGTCAGCTTGGTTAATATTTTGGCGACCATAGGGGATCATGGATTTTTCTCTGCAGCCATTTCAAGGAACGCCTCATCGGTGAGCCATTCGGTGTTGTTGCCTGAATTATATTCAAATCCTTGCTCCACAAGCGTGCCTTTTTCCCCCAGCCGATTTTCCGTAAAATCGCTTTCATGGGCAAATTGGATTGTTGGCTGGATCACATAGTGATCCTCAAATTCAAGCGTAAGATGGCTGTCATCCGCAGGGCACATGATTTCATGGAGCTTTTCGCCAGGGCGAATACCGATGATGTCATGGGGAAGATCAGAGGCCATGGCTTTCGCCAAATCCGTCATTTTCATGGATGGAATTTTCGGGATGAAAATTTCACCGCCATGCATGCGATCAAAGTTTTTCAGCACAAAATTCACGCCCTCTTGCAAGGTGATCATGAAGCGCGTCATCCCCGCATGGGTGATCGGAAGGCTGGTCGCACCCTCCGCGATCAGTTTATTGAAAAACGGCACAACGGAGCCGCGTGAGCCCACCACATTGCCATAGCGCACAACCGCAAAGCGCGTGTCGCGCTGGCCAACCATATTATTGGCGGCAACGAAGAGTTTATCTGAGGCAAGCTTCGTCGCCCCATAAAGGTTCACAGGATTGGCCGCTTTGTCCGTGGAAAGGGCGATGACTTTGGTCACGCCGGTTTCGATTGCGGCCTGGATCACATTTTGCGCGCCGTGGATGTTGGTTTTGATACATTCCATTGGATTGTATTCCGCTGCGGGCACTTGTTTCAAAGCCGCCGCGTGGATCACATAATCGACCCCGTCCATGGCTTGTTTCACACGTTCAGCATCGCGGACATCGCCGATAAAATAGCGCATGCTCGGGTGATTGTAGCTTTGCTGCATTTCAAATTGTTTGAGTTCATCACGCGAAAACACAATGATGCGGCGCGGTTTGTAGCGGGCCAAAATCGTTTCGACATATTTTTTACCAAAGGAGCCAGTGCCGCCCGTGATCAAGATGCTCTTATCGTTAAACATAGAGTGTCCTTATGCGTGTTTTCCTGCCTTTGAGACCTACCCAAGCTTGGGTGTGAATGCCATGTGAAATTTAATATTCGGCAGAAAAATGTCAGATATCGCATGGAATTTGCCGTGAAATCGGTGTTTTTTGCATGAAAGTCATCCTCGGACACCTTCACATTTGATGCGGCTCGGCATAGATAATTCACATACCCTAAGCAGTGCGAGGCAAAATCATGATCCAATATGCGTTAAAATGTGCGCATGGACATAAGTTTGAAAGCTGGTTCAAATCCGCGAGCGCGTTTGAAACGCTTGTGGCGTCTCATTTGGTGAGCTGCCCGATCTGTGGGGATAGCGACGTGTCGAAAACTTTGATGGCGCCCTCTGTGCAAGCGTCACGTAAGAAAGCCGCGCGCCCTGCTAGCTCGGATGACGCGGTGCCTGTGCCAGCTGCGGCCACGGCCGATCCTGCGCCAACGCCTGCGGTGAATGCCCCGAACCCTGAACTTCTAAAAGCGGTTGAAGCTTTGCGTGATGAGGTGACAAAAAACTCCGAATATGTCGGGGATGATTTTGCCAAAGAAGCCCGCGCCATGCATTTAGGAGAAAGCAAAGAGCGCGCGATCTACGGCGAAACGCCGATTTCTGAGGCCAAAGAATTGATCGAAGAGGGCATCAATGTCACGCCTTTGCCCTTCATGCCGCCACGCAAGGTGAATTAATCGGGTGGATTAAATATCCAGCCAAATGGTCACGGGGCCATCATTGACCAATCCAACCTTCATATCGGCGCCAAATGCGCCTTCTTGGGTCGGGATGCCTTGGGCGTTTATGTCTGTAATAAACTGATGATAAAGCTGTTTTCCGTCCTCGGGGCGCGCGGCGGTGGAAAATCCGGGCCTGTTGCCGGATCTGGTGTCCGCAGCCAAAGTAAACTGGCTGATGATAAGCGCGCTGCCACCTGTGTCCAAAAGCGATTTGTTCATTTTGCCAGCGTCATCTTTGAAAATCCGAAGCTTTGCAATTTTTTGCGCAAGCTTTTGACTGTGCGCAGGACTGTCACCATCCATGGCGCAGACCAAAATCAAAAGCCCGGCACCGATTTCACCGATGCTGGCACCATCCACAGTGACGGAAGCTTCTGAGACACGTTGGATAAGGGCGCGCATGGGGATCCTTACTGGCTATTGGCCGCAATATAGGCAATGCCCGCTGCGATGAGGAGGGTGCAGGTGGCTGCGAAAAATATCTTAATGGCGGAGTAGGGGCGCTGACCGTGGATTTGCCCAGACTGGCCATTGATGGTGATCCGGTAGGTTTTGCCACGGTAGCGATAGCTCGCGATCCACATCGGCAAAAGCACGTGTTTAAAAGTCAGATCGCTTAGGTTGGTTTTCACGCTATGAACCCGCTGACGATCACCGCCGATATCATATTTGATTTCACGTAGGATCGTGCGATCGATGATGGCGCGCGCATGCTCAAACCCATCTTTGTGGTCTATTTGATACGCCTCGGACCGAAACCCTGCGAGGAGTTCGGGGTGATACGGTTCTAACCGTGACAAGTCCCAGGTTGAGAGCCCATGTTCCACATCCTTTGGCAGGGTTTTTGATGCTGAGATTAAAACATCATCATGGAAATAGGGTACGCGTCCCGATGCGTGATGCCAGCGGATGCGCTGAACCGCGACTTGCTTTGGCTGCCCATCTATTAGCCGCGTTTCATAGGTCGTGTAGATGTCCCCACGCTCACCAGAATAGCGGCTGTCAGACCGCGCGTCATAGGTCCAATATGGGATATAAACCCCATTTAATTTGCGGCCCCTTCGGGCGAATTTTTGCAACCCGCTTGGCGCAAACCAAAGCGATCCGAGCCATGCACCCATTTGCGTGCGCGCAGCCGTTTCTGAAAGCGCAAATGGCAGCACCCCAGTGGGACGGATTTGGCGCATTTTTTGCGGATCAACGACAACGGGGCTCGCGCAAAAGGGGCAAGTGCCACTATGCTCTACGTTTGTTTCGAGAAAGAAATTCGCGCCACAATTGTCACAATGGACGCTTTCAGAAAGCTGAAACTCTTCCTTCGGGAGGGTGTTTAGCGCATCGACCAAATCAAGCTCAACAACGGGGCGCGTTTGAGCCGCCACGCCTTCGATTTCAGCTTGATTGCCACAGTGATCACACTGCATGGCCGCCGCTTCGGGTGCAAAGCGCATATCCGCACCGCAGCTGTCACAAGGAAACCGGTGAACGGTGGCATCGCCCCCTGTGTTAGACATGTTTTCGTCATGGCCCCCCATTGGCTCTTACTCCGTTGGCAAAGGTGGCGGCAAGATCGTGAAGAGCTGTGCGAGCTCTTGGATGTCACCGGCTTTTTGCCAGCCATCGCGCCCGACCGACCAAACAAGGGTTTCCCGTGTGAGGGTCCCGTCTTGGGCCATACGGCCAAGGCTTGCACGTGAGTAGGGGCCAGTGGCTGCGCCGTCATGGGCCACATGCCAAACGGGTTCGACCGTGGCGTGTGGTGCCGCGGGTGGGGTTTGGGCCATGTGCTGTCCCCAAGGTCCCATCGCCATGCCGATCCCCATGCCCATGCCTGCGCCAGCCGTGCCTTCATTGGCGGCAGCGGTGGTCATGGCTTCGCCCATGGAATATTGGTTAAAGCGGTTGAGGTCCCCGACAATCCCGATGGAGGTGCGTTTATCAAGCGCCGCTTCGACTGCGGGTGGGAGGCTGATATTTTCGACGTATAGCTCAGGCACCGACAACCCGTATTGGGTTAGCTGGGTTGAGATTTCCTCAGCCACAAGTTTGCCAAGTTCCCCTGTATTTGCCGCCATATCCAAGACGGGAATATCAGACCGTGCGATGAGGCTGGAAAATTCCTGAACGATGATGTTGCGGATCTGATAGCTGATTTCATCCATAGTGAATTCGCCGTCAGTGCCCACAATTTCCACAAGGAATTTAGCGGCATCTTCAACGCGCACGCTAAAGGTCCCAAACGCACGCAGGCGTACAGGGCCAAATTCGCTATCGCGTGTGATTACAGGGTTTTTGGTGCCCCATTTCAGATCGTTAAACCGTTTGGTGTTGATGAAATAAATTTCAGATTTAAACGGGCTGTCAAAGCCGTGATCCCAATGCTGGAGCGTGGTCAAAACCGGCATATTGTTGGTTTCGAGCATATAAAGCCCCGGCGTGAAAACATCGGCGATTTGACCTTCGTGAACGAAGACGGCGACTTGGCCTTCGCGCACGGTGAGTTTTGCACCGTATTTAATGTCGTGGTCTTCGTCCTCAAAACGCCAAACCAGTGTGTCATTTGTGTTATCGACCCAGTGAATGACGTCGATAAATTCGCCAGTGAGGAAGTCTAAAATACCCATGTTTTTCTCCTATCGCGTGGTCAGTTCGCGGGTGATGGTCGTTATAAGGGGGGCGGCTTGTGATTGGGTCATGCCAACCTTTAACCGCGGATCATAGAGGGTGCGAAGCAACAGCTCATCATGTGTGGTGAGATAGGCAAATTCTTCGTCATCGTTGAAAATGGAAGGGCGCGCATATTTGCTATCATTCACAAGCCCGAGCCCTTGGGCGATTTCTTCGTGAATGCACGATGTGCGCAACCGATCGGGAAGTTCACTTCGGATGAGAGCCACCGCGTTTTTATGGGCACCGCGCCCGTCATTGCTGATATCTGCAATCACCATACAAAGCGTGCTGCGTGGCATATCCCGGATGATCGGTTTGAGCTGTGGGGCCGCAGCCCCAAGCACCGATGTGATCGCGGGGGGCGTTTCGCGGCGCTCGGTTTCGTCCAAAAACAACACCGTATAATTGGCGGTGCCGGGATTTGTGGTTTCGCGGATCCGAAGGCCGGTGAGCGTTGACAGGCGGCTTATATACCGCGTGACTGTTTTGCGGTCTTTTTGTTTTTGCGCCTCGCTTACAGACCCTCCAAAACGGACATGAAGCCAAACGGGCTTTTGCCATTTGCGAACGGTTGCAGCGCTTTCGTGATGAATGAGACGCCCATCTTGAGCGAGGTATTCATTTTTAAGCGCAATGGAGGTGAAATTTCGCGCAAGGTCCTGCGCATCAAAAAGCGTATCAGGTCCGCCGCCATCGACCCGCAAGAGCCCGCGCGCCTTTAAGGCTTCTTCTTCGCTTGCATAATAGGTCGAGAGGGTGCGGCTCATAGGGGACGGGGCGTGGGGGATAATCCCCGTTTGCACGGGGCGTGATTTTGGACGAATGGGGGCGGGCGACAATGGGATGCATCCCGTCACCCCAAGGGAGATGGCCAGCAAAAACGGCAGGTATCTGTTGGCCATCCTTTTCGCCATTACGCAGGTTTTACGGCCTGTGCTTTGGCATTGGCCAAGGCATCACGAAGTTCGTGCTCCATGTTTTGAAGCTCGGTTTCCGCTTCGGCGCGCTTGCGTTTGCCTTCGGCCGCGATATCGACGCTTTCTTGGATTGTCGCGATGAGATTGGCGTTCGCTTCTTTGATCGCTTCGATGTCAAAGACCCCACGTTCCATTTCTTCGCGCACAACTTTGTTGGCTTCACGGAGGTTTTCCGCATTGGCTGTGAGCAACTCATTGGTCAAATCGCTGGCTTCTTTCACGGCGCCTGCAGCCTCAGCAGAGCGCTGGATCGTCACGGCTTGGGCCAACTGGTTTTCCCACAATGGTACGGTGTTCACGAGGGTTGAGTTGATTTTTGTGATGAGGGATTTGTCGTTTTCTTGCACCAAGCGAATGGACGGCAAAGATTGCATCGTGACTTGACGTGTCAGTTTCAAATCATGGACGCGGCGTTCCAAATCATCACGGGCAGCCGTGAGGTCACGCAGTTGCTGGGCGACCATGGTTTTGTTTTTCTCCGCCGCGCGTTCGAGCTTCTTTTCCATCGCAGGAATGTCTTTGGCGTTCACTTGCGCGACTTTTTCCTCACCGGCCGCGATGTAGAGGGCCAGCTCATTATAAAAATCAAGCGTCTTATCGTAAAGCATATCGAGGCTTTTCACGTCTTTGAGGAGCGTGTGTTCATGCTGCATGAGCTTTTCAGTGATGCTGTCGATTTGACCTTGAACGCTTTCAAAGCGTGCTACAAATTTTGCAAAGGGGGCGGCGCGCCCTAAAAGGCGCTCCCACCATGACCGTTTGCGGCGCACATCAAGTTCGGACACGCTAAAGCCGCGTAGGGCGGTGACCATATCGCGGAGGCTGTCGCCGGCGGGGCCGACATCTTTGTTGCGCACACCTGCGATCATCGCTTGGGAAATCTCTTGCAATTCAGATTGGGCAGAGGAGCCAAACTCAATGATGGATTGTGTGTCCGTCATGTCGATTTCTTTGATCTTCTTGTTCACAGAAATTTTCTCCGTGCGTGTTGCATCCGCATACACAATGAGATCCCCACCTGGTTCGGCGAGTGTCACTTCGGTGACTTCTTTTACCGCAATTGCGGTGGATTCGGCTTCTTTGCGAATTTCTTCAGACATGGTTTCCCCTCGGGTAATAAGGCTAAATTATAAACGGACGCCCTCACGGGCAAGGCGGTCTTTGAGGACCTCAATTTCAACGGTGAGGTCGGTTTGATCGTCGCTCAACATTTTTTCGGTTTTTTGTGCAAAGTTTGTTTGTAAATCGGTGAGCAAATCTTCGTATTTATTTTTGGCACTGGTGTCACGGTTGCGGTTATAAATTTCGGCAAATTTGACCGTCGCATCGCGTGCCCCCAAAAGGTAAACACTGATGAATTTGCGCGCTGTTGTGAGGTCGCGCGGATCATTTTCAATCGTGCGCAGCATATGGCGTACGGTCATTTGGAAGCTTTCAACCTGTGTATGGAGGCCGCGATCGCCCACGCGTTTACTGGCCTCAATCATTTCAGATAGGTAGGTTTCGGCTTTTTCTACAGCGCGGGCCACGCGGTCTGCTTGGAATTCATCAACATGCTCCATACCCTTATTTGAGAGCGGATCAGGCCCAAAGGCGATGAAATGAAACGCAGACGCAAAGAGGCCCATAATGATGGCAGCCCCCATATTGCCAGTAAATGTGGTGCCTGCAATTGCAACCCCGACGCCTGTGGCGAAGGTTGCTAATATTTTGCGTGGCAAAAGAGGACGCCGCGCAATTTTTCGCGCGTCATAGGCTTCTTCTGCATAGAGCCCTTCGCGGGTTAAAAATGCCGCCAAAATTAAGAGAACAAAGGCCGAGAGCCCCCCGATCAAAGCGTCGCCAGGTGACGTAAATGCCCGCAACGCAATGGGCAGCGGCGCAAAGAAAAGAAGATTTGCGCGCGCACCGACGCGTGTGCGGTTACGTCCGTCAAGGGCGGTTGGTGTATCTGGGCTGTATTTTCCGCCATATCGTTTTGACATCACACGCCCCCCATGAAGGAGACGTATAAAATGATCCCGATGAGCAGGAAATATGCAAGTTTTTGAAGTCCGGTATTGGTCACGATTCCCCCAGAAATAGTGTCGCGCTTACTTATAGCTTAAGCAGCCCGTGCGTGTATTTCTAGGGGGAAGAGTTCCGAAACGTTCCCTGCTGCGGTTTAGTGCCCAGATTGGCCGTGGCGTTCTTTGTCCAATTTACGTGCGTAGCCAGATTGGATGATTTCCACAGCAAAAAGCACAAGCACCGCAAAGTAGAATGTGGATTTCGACATTGGGATGATTTCATGGCCAAAGACCTTAATTGCAAGGTGATGATCATGCATCGCATGCGCAGCCGCGGGCCCTGCTTCGCCCAAAAGGACAACGCCGACGATCAACAAAATGAACAAGCCCAACACTTCGTACATGCGGTTTTTTTCCAAAAACTCGGTCACAGTATCCGCCAGCAAAAGCATCGCAGCGCCTGAAATCAAGATGGCCGCGGCCAAAATGGGGAACACATCGGTGATCGCAAGGGCAGAAAGGATCGAATCAAAGCTAAAGATCAGGTTCATAAGAACAATCATCATCACAACCTGCATTGCGGATTTTCCGCGCCCACCTTCGATATCTGTATCAAGGTGATCAACGGACAACATATGCGCGATTTCTTTTACCGCTGTGTACATGATGAACACGCCGCCAAAGACAAAGACAACAGTGGCGAAATTCACCCCGCCTTCGATGATGCCCTTTATGTCGAAGACATAAAACGGTTCCGATAAGGCCCCGATCAGTTTGATCATCACAAAGAGCAAAACAACCCGAAGCGCCACCGCTAAAATGATGCCCCAATAGCGCACGGCTTTTTGTTGGGCCGTTGGTGCGCGTTGGCTTTCGATGGAAATGTAAAGAAGGTTGTCAAAGCCCAAAACCGCTTGCAAAAAGCAAAGCATCAAGAGGTTCCCGAGGTTCTCAAACGTTAATAAGTCAGCAAACATAATAGCGTTCCCAATAATAAGAAGTTTGAGCAGGTTTTACTGAATAGGTATAGATTTGCAAAGACGAATGTGCATGAACGGCCGTTTCAGGGTCGTCATGTGGCGAATGCCACGCAGTTTGCGGCTGGTGCAGCGCCAACCGTCTTATGCGTGGTGTCCCTATTTTCTACGTGAATACTACCGTCTTGGCTTCGATCGACGCTGTGGTTTTGCGCCACGTTGGCGTGGTTTGGTGGGGTTTGGCGCTGGGTCTTGTTTTGGCGCCTCAAGACCCAATTGATCACGCACAACACGCGGGCGGAGTTCTTCGACTTCGCCTGATTTCAACTGACCGAGCTGAAATGGCCCATAGGACACGCGCAGCAAGCGGTTCACCACAAAGCCTACATGATCCATCGCGCGGCGGATTTCGCGGTTTTTGCCTTCGCGGATCGCAATGGTGAGCCAGGCGTTCGCGCCTTGCTGACGATCAAGGGTGACATCCATCGGTTGGAACCGTTCACCGTCAATCACCACACCTTTGCGCAAGGGCGCGAAATCGGCGTCCTTGGGACGGCCGTTCACACGCACACGGTAGCGGCGCAGCCAACCGG
>JBMYYE010000022.1:0-25725 GCA_049609065.1 Halocynthiibacter sp. | reverse complement strand
GTGCCTGAAAAATCCACCCAAGCAAGGTATGTTGCTTCGAGTTCCATCGAGGATACACCTGGAATGGAGTTCATGGCCTCATCAAAGATCCGCTTGTTTTCCGCGATATATGCGACCATCTGATCGACCCATTCGGCGCCTTCGGGGGAATAGGCGGCGGTCGCCATAAAGAGGCCAAAGCTATTCGCCGAAATTCCCATTGCCGCCATGCGCTTGGCAAATTTTGTACGCAAATTCGCATCCGCGATGATCACATTCCCCGAATGCGACCCCGCGATATTAAAGGTTTTGGTCGTGGCCGTCATGGTGATGAGGCGGTCCTCGATCGTTGGATCCACAAGCGGCATCGCGATGTGTTCGCCCTTAAACACGAGATCATGGTGAATTTCATCAGACACCAAAATGAGGTCATGTCGTTTGGCAAAATCAGCCACGGATTGCAGTTCATCACGCGTCCAAACCCGCCCGCCTGGATTATGCGGGGAACATAAGATCACCATCTTTTCACGGCCTGTCATTTGCGCATCATAGGCGTCAAAGTCCATTTCGTGGCGTCCGTTTACAACTGAAAGCGGGCATTCAACGACCACACGTTCAGCGGCTTCGATCACGCGGGCGAAAGCGTGATAAACGGGAGTGAACAAAACAATGCCGTCACCTTTTTCGGTGAAGGTGTCCACGCACATCGCGGTCCCATTCACGAGCCCATGGGTTGTGAAGATCCAAGACGGATCGATATCCCAGCCATGACGATTTTTCATCCACCACTGGATAGCGCCGCGATATTCGGCCTCATCTGCGTAGTAGCCATAGACCCCGTGGGCCGCCATATCTTCGACGGCTTTTTGCACGCAATGTGGCGGGCGAAAATCCATATCGGCTACCCACATGGAAATGCCGTCTTCTGCGGGCACGCCGTAGAGGGGTTCCATCATGTCCCATTTCGCCGAATGGGTGCCTTTGCGGTCGATCACTTCGTCAAAATCGATGATGGATGGGGAATTGCCGTGTGCCATGGGGACCTCGTTTGAAAAATAGCAAAGCCAAGCTAACGCGCATCTGAGAAAGTGCAAGGGGGCGTTGCAACTAAAGCGGGGTTGGCCTACATCTCACTTTATGACGATACGTACAATTTTGATCCATCCGGATCCCCGCTTAAAGAAAACCGCTGATCTTGTGGATGTTGTGGGTGATGACCTGCGCCAACTCGCAGATGATATGCTCGAAACGATGTATGATGCGCCGGGCATTGGTCTGGCGGGGCCGCAAATCGGCATCAACAAACGCATTTTTGTGATGGATTGTGTGCGCGATGGCGATGATACGCCCCAGCCGATGGTTCTTATTAACCCAGAGATCAAATGGAAATCAGACGAAGACAGCGTCTATGAAGAAGGCTGTCTTTCTATTCCCGATCAATTCGCCGAAGTCACCCGCCCGTCAGAGGTGGAAATGACGTGGCTTGATCGCGATGGGGCGGAATGTTCGTCAAAATTTGATGGGCTTTGGGCGACCTGTGCGCAGCATGAACTGGATCATTTGAATGGTACGCTTTTCATTGACCACCTCAAGCCGCTCAAACGGCAAATGATCACGCGTAAGATGCAAAAACTCAAACGTGAAATGGCGCGCGCATGACGGTCCGCACATGTATTCCGTGGCCTGATAAACGCTTGCGCATGGCGGCCGAGCTTGTTGAAGAGATCACCGATGAGGTGCGTGCAATTTGGCAAGATATGATTGACACGATGGAAGCAATGCCAGGTCTTGGACTGGGCGCGCCGCAAATTGGCGTGATGAAGCAATTGGCGGTTGTGGATTGTTCCGAAGAGCGCGGGCAGGTCATCAAATTGGCCAACCCGAAGGTGCTGCATGCGTCCGTGAAATTGCGCAAACACGAAGAAGCAAGCCCGAACCTCCCAGGTGTTTGGGCGCCGATTGAGCGGCCACGTGCCGTTACGGTTCAGTATCTGAATGAGGCAGGCAAAATCGAAGAACGCGATTTTGTCGATGTTTGGGCCACCAGCGTTCAACATCAAATCGATCACCTCAATGGTAAAATGTATTTTGATCATTTGAGCCGCACGAAGCGCGCGATGTTGATCAAGAAGGCACAAAAAAAGCAGGGCTAATATGAAGATCGTTTTTATGGGTACGCCTGAGTTTTCTGTCACGGCGCTTGATGCTTTGGTCGGTGCTGGCCATGAGGTGGTATGTGTGTATTCGCAACCTCCGCGCCCTGCTGGTCGCGGTAAAAAAGATCGCCCAAGCCCCGTGCAGGCGCGCGCTGAAACACTCGGAATTGAAGCGCGCCACCCTGTCAGTTTGCGCAATGCAGAGGAACAGGCCGCCTTTGCCGCGTTGGACGCAGACATTGCCGTGGTCGTGGCTTATGGTTTGATTTTGCCCGCGGAAATTTTAGAAGCCCCCAGCAATGGATGCCTCAATATTCACGCGTCTTTGCTGCCGCGGTGGCGGGGTGCTGCGCCCATTCACCGGGCGATTATGGCGGGGGACGCGAAGACGGGTGTGTGCATTATGCAAATGGACGAAGGGCTCGATACGGGGGATGTGTTGCTGCGGGATGCGCTCACAATCGGGGTCGAGGAAACGACCGCTGAGCTCCATGATCGATTGGCGATTATGGGGGGTGACCTTATCGTAGAGACGCTCGCGCGGTACGGCGATCTCACCCCAGAAGTTCAACCCGAAAACGGCGTGATTTACGCCCATAAAATCGACAAAGCCGAAGCACGAATTGATTGGTCTAAACCCGCGATTGAAGTGGATCGCAAAATCCGTGGTCTGTCGCCTTTCCCAGGCGCATGGTGTGAAGTGGATGGCGCGCGTTTGAAACTTCTGGCGTCGCGGGTTGTGGATGGCACAGGGGAGGCGGGCGCGGTTCTATCTGGTCTTACGATTGCCTGCGGGGATGGTGCAGTTGAAATCACCAAAGCCCAACGTCAAGGCAAACGCCCGATGGACCCTGATGATTTCTTGCGTGGGTTTGAAATGCCTGCGCGCCTTAGCTAGGCTTAAAAGGCGCCATACCTGCGCGCGCGAGCTCATCTGCTTTTTCGTTTTCGGGGTGGCCCGCGTGGCCTTTGACCCATTCCCATGTCACATCGTGTTTTTGCGCCGCTGCATCGAGGCTTTGCCAAAGCTCGACATTTTTGACGGGCTTTTTATTTGAGGTGCGCCAACCATTTTTCTTCCAGCCATGGATCCATGTGGTCACCCCGTTTTTCACATAGGTGCTATCGGTGACGATGGTGATCTTGCTGGGTTTACTGAGGGCATTTAAAGCCTCAATCGCGGCCTGAAGCTCCATCTGGTTGTTGGTGGTAAGGGGCGCCCCCCCGAAAAGATCGCGCGACTTTAAAATATCGTCGCCCGATTTTGCAAGCATCAGTACCCCCCAGCCACCTGGGCCGGGATTCCCGCTACAAGCGCCATCAGTGTAAGCATATAGATCAGGCATGACAGTCCATTGATATCCAATCAGAATAGGTGCCGTCTAACCCAGGATCGCGTCCTTTGTCGACCTGAATGATTGAAAATCCTGCAGTTTTGAGAGCGGCCTCAAGGCCATCTTCGGAATGGTAGGTATAGAGCCGTCCGATTTTGTCGCGCATTTCGCCGTCTCCAAGTTTGAGAGCAATGGTGAAATATCCGCCTTCTTTCAGCGAGGATTTAATGTCTGCAAGGTGTTGCGGGAAGGCATCGCGAGACGCGTGAAGCAAACTGAAATTTGCCCAGACCCCATCGTAAGCGGCATTTTTAGGGATGCTATAAAAGTCGCCAAGGATGGCAGTCACGCCGTCATATTGTTTGACGAGTTCTAACATGGAACGCGATGCATCCAGCGCATCAACGATGATCCCGCGCGCTGCCATATAGCCTGCGGATCGGCCCGGCCCACATCCAAGATCAAGTGCAGACCCGCCTTTAGGGAGACGATCAACAAACCGCGTTAGGCGTGCGTTGACCATGTCGGCTTTGAAATGAGAAGCGTAGCGCGCGGCCTCTTTATCGTAAACGGATATGGTTTCTTTGTCGCTCATATCACCACGCCTTAGGCGGTTTCGCGCAAAATGAGCGGCACTTTGAATTCGATGTTTTCAGAGGCGGTTTCAATGATATTCACCGTGACCTCAAAGCGGGATTTGAAAGCTTCAATCACTTCATCGATGAGGATTTCTGGGGCAGAGGCCCCCGCGCTCAACCCGATATTTTTTTTGCCGTGCAATGCGTCCCAATCGATTTCGCTGGCACGTTGGATGAGTTGCGAATAGTCGCAGCCTGCTGCGGCGCCCACCTCGACCAAGCGTTGGGAATTGGATGAATTTGGCGCACCGATGACCAAAATCGCATCAGATTTTTCCGCCAGCGCTTTTACCGCATGTTGGCGGTTGGTGGTTGCGTAACAGATGTCTTCTTTATGGGGGGCTTTGATATTGGGGAAGCGTGCGGTCAGCGCGTCGACGATGCCGGCGGTGTCATCAATCGATAAGGTGGTCTGGGTGATATAGGCGAGTTGGTCCGCATCGCGCACGGTGAGGGTTTCAACATCCTCAACCGTTTCCACCAAGAGGACCTCACCTTCGGGGAGCTGCCCCATCGTGCCGATGGTTTCAGGGTGCCCTTTATGGCCGATCATGACCATTTGAAGCCCATTATCAGAATGTCGTTCCGCCTCAATATGGACCTTGGACACAAGGGGGCAGGTCGCATCCACATAGACCATCTTGCGCGCTTCGGCAGTGGCTGGAATGGCTTTCGGCACGCCATGGGCAGAGAAAATCACAGGACGATCATCGGGGCAGTCGTCAAGGCTTTCGACAAAGATCGCACCTTTGTCGCGCAGCCCGTCCACTACATATTTGTTGTGCACGATTTCATGGCGGACATAGATCGGCGCCCCCCATTTTTCGATGGCCATTTCGACAATGCGAATGGCACGCACAACGCCTGCACAAAACCCACGTGGGGCGGCGAGATGAAGAGTAAGCTGATCTGTCACGAGCTGTGCTCCGCTTTATGAGTTTTTAATAGTCATACGTGCGTTTTGACGAGAGGTCTAGCGGTGCAAAAAACGGAGGACCGTGGCCCCCCGACTGTTGGTCGTATCGTTAGGCGTCTGAATCGCCTTCTTCCATATCGGGCATCTCACGAGGAGGTCGGCCAATCACGTCCTTAAGATCGTTGAGTTCGATGAAATCATCGGCTTGACGACGCAGTTCATCAGAAATCATCGGCGGCTGTGATTTTATCGTGGACACGACAGAGACCCGAACACCTTGACGTTGCACGCTTTCGATCAATGGCCGGAAATCCCCATCCCCGGAAAAGATCACGATGTGGTCTAGGTGTGGCGCGAGTTCCATGGCGTTGACCGCCAACTCAATATCCATGTTGCCTTTGATTTTACGACGCCCCATAGAGTCGGTGTATTCTTTGGCCGTTTTGGTCACCATGGTGAAACCATTGTAATTCAACCAATCAACCAAAGGGCGGATTGGGGAATATTCGTCGTTTTCTAACAATGCGGTGTAGTAAAATGCGCGAAGCAACTTCCCACGGCGCATGAATTCGCGGCGCAGAAGCTTATAATCGATGTCAAAGCCAAGCGATTTGGACGCGGCATATAGATTCGATCCATCGATGAACAGGGCGACCCGTTCGTCTTTGTAGAACATTTAGTTTCCTTTCGGTGCAGTATCCGCCAGCGAATTGAATGGTTGAGATTTTGGTCCAGCGAACATAGCATAATTTAAACAATTCGTTTTCTGGGACAACCCATCAATATGACGACCTTAAAAAATAAGGCTTATATAGCTGTTGGCAGCAATTTAATATCCGAAGGGAATAGTCCTTTGGATACTGTATTGCGGGTCATTCAAAAGCTTATATTTGTTGTGGCCAGTGCGGACGCAAACTCGGCGGAAGTTAGCCAATTTTACGACACACCTGCCTTCCCTGCTGATTCGGGCGCGAATTTTGTGAACGCAGTCGTTGCCGTGTCATCGGGCTTATCCGCGGAGGAAATTTTGGCGAAATTACATGAGATTGAGCTGAATTTTGGCCGTGTTCGGGATCAACGCTGGGGCGCGCGCGTTATCGATCTAGATCTGCTTTCTTTTCAAGATGAGGTTCGGCCGACGCGTGACGTGTATGAGGTCTGGAAGGATTTGCCGTTGGAGACACAAAAAACGACGACACCATCGGAATTAATCCTGCCGCATCCACGGCTTCAAGACCGCGGTTTTGTTCTGCTTCCGCTGTGTGATATTGCCCCAAATTGGCGCCACCCGTATCTTGGAAAAACGGCAAGAGAGCTCTGTGATGCGCTGCCACTGGCGCAAAAAAAAGACGCTAAGGTTATTAAAGATGCAAAAATTCAAGCATTTTTTGATGAAAACCCGCGGCTTTTGCCTTGTAATCCTTGAGCGCAGGTCATAGTTAGTCCTTTTACGCTTCCTTGGAAATCGGAGTAGTCATGGCCCGCGTTACTGTTGAAGATTGTGTTGATAAAGTTCCAAACCGCTTTGAGCTTGTTATGCTCGCGGCACATCGCGCACGTGAAATTTCTGCTGGCGCAGAGATTACAGTTGATCGTGACAACGATAAAAACCCAGTGTTGAGCCTGCGTGAAATCGCAGATGAAACACAAACGGCGGATGAACTCCGTGAACGGGCGATTGAAAACCTTCAGACGCAAATCGAAGTTGATGAGCCAGAAGAAGATTCAATGGCGCTCCTCATGGGTGGGGAAGCTGAGGATCAGCCAGCTGATGACGATATGTCAGAAGAAAAGCTTTTGCGCGCATTGATGGCCGCACAAGGCCAAGGCTAAGTGTGATTGAGGCCCCTTGGGGCCTCCCAGCCATAGGTGATGGATGCAATGAGATCCGTAGAAGACCTTAATTCTCTTCTCCATGCCTATAATCCTAAATCGGATACTGATTTAATAACGCGCGCCTATGTCTATGGGCGCGATATGCATGAGGGGCAGTATCGCCGCTCGGGCGAACCCTATTTCATGCACCCCGTTGAAGTCGCCGCCATTTTGGCCGAACAACGCATGGATGACGCCACGATTGTAACCGCGTTGTTGCATGACACGGTTGAGGACACGCAGGCCACCTATCAAGAAGTGGCCGACTTTTTTGGCAATGACATCGCGGAACTTGTGGATGGTGTGACCAAGCTGACCAATCTTCAACTGTCGTCAACCGAATCGAAACAAGCCGAAAATTTCCGCAAACTCTTTGTTGCTATGTCACGTGACTTACGCGTGATTTTGGTAAAACTCGCGGACCGCCTCCATAATATGCGCACAATAAATGCGATGAGCCCTGAAAAACAGGCGCAAAAAGCGCGAGAAACGATGGATATTTACGCGCCTCTTGCAGGACGTATGGGGATGCAGTGGATGCGCGAAGAATTGGAAGATTTATCCTTCCAGGTTCTCAACCCAGAAGCGCGCAAATCAATTATGCGGCGTTTTTTGGTTTTGCAAAAAGAAGCGGATGATGTGATCGAACAGATCACCGCAGATGTCGAAGCCGAACTGTCGCGCGAATCCATTCATGCCACGGTTACGGGGCGTGCGAAACGGCCGCATTCTATTTGGCGTAAGATGGAAGAAAAGGATCTCACCTTTTCGCGGCTGTCAGACATCTATGGGTTCCGGATTATTGCGGATAATGAACAAGATTGCTATCGGGCCTTAGGGGCCATTCATCATCGTTGGCGCGCGGTTCCTGGGCGGTTTAAAGATTATATTTCTCAACCCAAATCAAATGGATACCGTTCCATTCATACAACCGTTTTGGGGCGCGATGGCAAACGTGTAGAAGTGCAAATCCGCACCAAAGAGATGCATGAAGTTGCCGAAAGCGGTGTTGCCGCGCATTGGTCCTACCGTGATGGTGTGCGCACGTCTAACCGCTTTGCCGTGGATCCCGCACGGTGGGTTGAAACCCTTTCCGAGCGGTTTGAAAACTCTGAAAATCATGATGAATTTCTTGAGCATGTGAAGCTCGAAATGTATTCAGATAAGGTGTTTTGTTTTTCTCCCAAAGGGGAGGTGATCAAACTCCCGAAAGGGGCGACGCCGCTAGATTTTGCCTATGCTATTCATACGCGGATTGGCGATAGCTGTGTGGGGGCTAAAATTGACGGGCTTCGGGTGCCGCTTTGGACCCGTATCCGCAATGGGCAGAGCGTTGAAATTGTCCGCGCCGAAGGTCAGCGCCCACAAGCAACATGGCTTGATATTGTGGTGACGGGGCGCGCAAAGGCGGCTATCCGAAAATCTCTTCGCGAAGAAGATCTTGAACGGTTCATCAAATTTGGCCGCGAATTGGCGCGTGTTGCCTTTGATCATGCGGGTAAAAAGGCCACAGATCGTACGCTCCAAGCGGCGGCGCGTGTGCTTGGGATTAAAGATGCGGATGAGCTTCTGGCGCGTCTTGGTGCCAGTGAAATCAGTGCCCAAGACGTAGTCGTTGCCGTTTACCCAGAATTAAAGACCGAAGGCATTGAAGGCATCGATAAGGCACGCGCCGTCGTTGGCCTCCCGCAGGATCAGTCCTTTGCGCGTGCGCGGTGTTGTCAGCCATTGCCACCTGAGCGGATTATCGGCATCACGTATCGAGGCCAAGGGGTTGTCGTGCATTCGATTGATTGTGAAAACCTCACACAATATGAAAACCAACCCGAACGTTGGGTCGATTTGCATTGGCATGCAGGCCAACACCAAGCGGTGCATGATGTTTACCTCAATGTGGTGATTTCGAATGATGCGGGTGTGCTTGGTCGTATTTGTACGCTCATTGGCGAACATGCGAATATTTCAGATCTTAAATTCCTTGATCGGAAACCAGATTTTTACCGTCTTTTGGTAGAGATCGAAGTGAGAGATGCAGAACATCTCAATTCGGTTTTGGTTGCTCTTGAAGCGGAAATGGATGTGGCATCCGTAGAAAGAAGCCGTGATCCGAAAAGACATATGGCGCAGCAGTATAAACACGAGTAAGCCTTGTTGAGTGGAGCTCACTTTGAGAATCGATTTTGGTCTTTAAACGTCGTGATAAACGCCCCTTGTGGCGGGTTCTGCTCGAGTTTTTCTACCCGAAAGGGGGGTGGTCTCGGGCCTATCACTACGTGCGCCATCGATTGCGGCGCTTGCCTGACCCACCACACCGCATTGCACGGGGCATGTTTGCCGGCATTTTAACCAGCTTCACACCGTTTTTTGGCCTGCATTTTGTGATTGCGGCTTTGATTTCACGGGTGCTGAATGGCAATATCATTGCGGGTCTGTTGGCTACGTTTTTTGGCAACCCAATTACATTCCCCTTTATTGCAACGCTCTCTTTGAACCTTGGGCACTATATCTTAGGGACGGAGCATAATCCCGATCTGGATTATGGGATCATGCACCTCTTTAAGGGGGCGATGAATGACCTTTGGTTTAATTTTGTGGCCCTGTTTACCCCTGATGTGGCGGATTGGAGCAAGCTCCGCCAATTCTATATGGAGGTTTTCTTGCCCTATCTTGTGGGCGGGATCATCCCAGGGACGATTGCGGGGCTTGTGGGGTATTATGTTTCGGTGCCTGTCATCAGCGTCTATCAAAAACGCCGAAAAGGGCGTCTAACGGCTAAGTTTGAAGAACTGCGTCAAAAGAAGGCGGCGAAGAAGGCCGAAAAAGAGGCCGAAGGAGAAATCAAAGCGGAGTTAAAGGCGATGATCAAAGCGGAAAAGACAGCCTTGAAATCGGCAAAGCTTGCGGAAGATGATCGCGGCCAGTAAGTTTTCTGTATTGGTAATTTGAAGGATGGCACGAGATGCAACATAAATTGCGACTTGGTGTGAATATTGATCACGTGGCAACGGTGCGCAACGCACGTGGTGGCGCGTATCCGGACCCATTACGTGCGGCGCGCATCGCACAAGAGGCGGGCGCAGATGGCATCACCGCCCACCTGCGTGAAGATCGCCGTCATATTTCGGACGCCGATATCGAAGGTTTAATGGATGTCCTAACGGTGCCTTTGAATTTTGAGATGGCCGCGACCCCAGAAATGCAAAAAATTGCGTTACGCCACAAACCCCATGCGGTATGTATCGTGCCTGAAAAGCGCGAAGAACGAACAACCGAAGGCGGATTAGAAGTCGCACGTGAGGAAAATCACCTTGCGCATTTTATTGCCCCTTTGCGAGATGCAGGATGCCGCGTTTCTATTTTCATTGCCGCGGATCAAGCCCAGATCGAAGCCGCGCACCGCATTGGTGCAGAAGTAATCGAGCTCCATACAGGGGCATATTGCGACGCCCATAGCGAAGAGCGTTTTGAAGAGCGAGATCAAGAATTGGTAAAGCTCAAAGAGATGTCGATATTTGCGCATTCTTTGGGGCTCGAAGTGCATGCAGGCCATGGTTTGACCTATGATACGGTTGCTCCCATTGCGGCGTTTCCTGAGGTTCGTGAACTCAATATCGGCCATTTTTTGATCGGAGAAGCCATTTTCCGGGGGCTGACACCAGCGATTGATGAAATGCGCCGCTTGATGGATGAGGCACGGCAAGGCTAAGGTCGTTCTAGGAGGCCCACATGAAAAAGTTATTTAGCGTAAAACGTTTTATTCTCGACTATAGTCTTGTGCTTTTTTACCTCACCGTTGTGAACGCGGCGCTGGTCATTGCGATTGATGTTCAATTGCCGATGGTGGTGTTCTTGCTGGTGGCGTCTTACACGGCGGCGATTTCTTGCGGGAAACGCTTTACACGTGCGTTTGTGATGCCTGTCACCGATATGATGGTAAAAACCGCGGCGTTTTGGATGACCGTCGTTGTTGTGTGTCTCTGGGTTATCTTGGCTGGGATTGCCTATCTCATGGGAGCGGATGTTTTGGATGAAATACGTCATGCGACATATCTGCGAAACTACTGGTATTTTGGCGCGATGATTTTGCCTTTCATCTTGGTGCTCCACCGGGCGAGCTTTCGCGCAGGTGCTGCGATTGAAATGGCGCGTTTGACGTGATGGTTGGTGTTGATGTCGCAATTCTAATCGGTTGGGCGATTGCAGGCGGATCACCGGGCCCTGCGACGCTCGCGATTTCGGGCGCCTCTATGCAGTATGGCCGCAAACCTGGCGTTTTACTGGCATCTGGTGTTTTGCTTGGCTCAATGAGCTGGGGCATCGCGGCGGCTTTGGGCATGGGGGCCGTGATGATGAGCCATGCTTGGCTCTTCGAGGCTATCCGCTATCTCGGGGCGGGTTATCTTTTGTTTTTGGCGGTAAAATCCCTAAAATCGGCTCTTGGCGTGCAAAAAAACACAGCGGCTGATTTCTCGGTGAAAAATGGTGCATTTTTCAAACGTGGCCTCTTTGTCCATCTCACAAATCCCAAAGCGATCCTATCTTGGGGCGCGATCTATTCCATTGCGCTTCCGGCGGACGCTTCAGTTTTTGACGTGTGGCAAGCGTTCTTTGCGCTTGTTTTGGTGTCGGCGGTGGTTTTCATCGGCTACGCGGTCTTGTTTTCATCAGCCCCCATCGCGCGGGGCTATCTCCGCCTAAGGCGTATGTTTGAGCTGCTTTTTGCCATTTTGTTTGGCGCGGTCAGTGCGAAAATACTCATGGCAGATCTGCCATCAGGTAGCTGATATGATCTTAGGCATTGGGACGGACCTCGCGAATATTGAACGTATCGAACGGACGCTGGAACGCTTTGGCGATCGCTTTAAAACACGTGTGTTCACCGAGCGCGAACAACAAAAAGCAGAGCGGCGCAAAGATGTCGCAGGGACTTACGCCAAACGGTGGGCCGCGAAAGAAGCCTGCTCTAAGGCGCTAGGGACGGGGCTTGCGATGGGGATCGCGTGGCGCGACATGTCGGTCAGCAATTTGAAGACCGGTCAGCCCATGATGGAGGTCACAGGCTGGGCGAAAGAGCGGCTCGAGGCGATGACACCAAAGGGGCATGAGGCGCATATCCACGTGACGCTCACCGATGATCATCCATGGGCGCAGGCCTTCGTTGTGATCGAAGCGCGTCCAATTGCACAAGCGGAACTTGACTCTTAGGCCTCTGCGGCCCATTTAGTGCCAAAGCCCATTCACAAAGGAAGTTGAACGCAATGGCCGCTAAAAAAGAAGAGAGCCTCGGCGATACAATTAAGACTGTGGTCTATGCTTTGCTGATTGCAGGCGTGTTCCGCAGCCTCTTTTTCCAACCTTTTTGGATCCCGTCAGGATCCATGAAAAGCACCCTTTTGGTCGGAGATTTCCTTTTCGTGAATAAAATGGCTTACGGCTATTCTAAACACTCCTGTCCGTTTTCCATGTGCCCGATCCCTGGACGTATTTTGGCGTCCGAACCTGAGCGCGGGGATGTGGTTGTATTTCGCCACCCTGTAACTGGGAGCGACTATATCAAACGGCTTGTTGGTTTGCCGGGCGACAAAATCCAAGTGATTAATTCTGTGTTGAATATCAATGGGAAAGCCGTTGATATATCCCCACAAACCCCGTTTATTGAGACCTATGAAAAACAAGGTTCCGCCGGTCATTACCCACAGTGCCAATCAACCCCTGGCCTAGGTGGAGATTGCCAGAAAGAGGCGTTTATCGAAACGCTTCCAAATGGTGTGTCTCATACGGTTTTGAATATTCGTGAAACCGTTCTTGATAATACGCCTGTGTTTTCTGTGCCTGAAGGCCATTTCTTCTTCATGGGCGATAATCGTGATAACTCCACTGATAGCCGTGTGCCACAACGCGCAGGCGGGGTTGGCATGGTTCCGTTTGAAAACCTCATCGGTCGTGCGGATCGCATTTTGTTTTCCTCCGCAGGTCGATCGCTCTTTGCGTTTTGGACATGGCGTGGCGATCGTTTCTTTAAGGCAATTGAGTGAAAATTTCAGCGGACCTAAAGGCATTTTGCGACCGGATCGGTTATGGCTTCAAAGATCCCTCTTTGCTGTCGCAGGCTGTGACACATTCCTCGATGTCATCGCCCACGCGCGAAGACAACCAACGGCTTGAGTTTTTAGGGGATCGGGTGCTTGGCCTTGTCATGGCCAATGCGCTTTTTGATGAGGACCAAAAAGCTGCAGAAGGCATTCTTGCCCCACGGTTTAATGCGCTTGTGCGCAAAGAAACCTGTGCGGATGTGGCCCGCGAAATTGATCTCGGGGCCGTTTTGAAATTAGGGCGCTCAGAGATGAAAACGGGCGGGCGCCGCAAAGATGCGCTTTTGGGTGATGGGATGGAAGCGGTGATTGCTGCTGTTTATCTTGATGGTGGCTTTGGGGCCGCAAAGAACATGATCCTCACCCTTTGGGGGAACCGCGTAACCCAAGTCGAAGCTGACGCGCGTGACGCAAAAACGTCGCTTCAAGAATGGGCGCAGGCGCGCAAAATGCGACCGCCTATTTATGATATTATGGAACGAAGCGGGCCAGATCATGCACCCGTTTTCACAATTAAAGTAAGCTTGCAGACGGGCGAAAATAAAATCGCCAAAGCAGGCTCAAAACGAAATGCCGAACAAATGGCGGCCAAAGCCTTGTTGGCGGAACTGGAAAATTAATATGACTGAAACGTCCGCGGGCTTTGTGGCCTTAATCGGCGAACCGAATGCAGGGAAATCCACCCTCTTGAACCGTATGGTCGGGGCGAAAGTATCGATTGTAACTCATAAGGTGCAAACGACGCGCGCCCGTATTCGCGGTGTGGCGCTCGAAGGTGATGCACAGATTGTCTTTGTCGATACGCCTGGTCTTTTTCGCCCACGGCGTAGACTGGACCGCGCGATGGTTGCCGCCGCATGGGGTGGGGCGGCTGATGCGGATATCGTGGTGCTGATGATCGAAGCTCACCGCGGCATCACCGATGGCGTGCGCACGATTATCGATGCTCTAAAAGAACGTGATGGCAGCCAAAAAGTGGCACTTGCCATCAATAAAATCGACCGCGTGAAATCTGAGGTGCTTCTTGGTTTGGCCGAAGAAATGAACTCAGAATACCCGTTCGTGGAAACCTTTATGATTTCCGCTGAAAAAGGCCATGGCGCGGATCATTTGCGCACTTGGCTTGCGGGCGAAATGCCGAAAGGTCCTTGGCTCTATCCAGAAGATCAAATCGCGGATTTGCCAATGCGGATGATTGCGGCGGAAATTACGCGTGAGAAACTCACGCTGCGCCTGCACCAAGAACTCCCTTATCAGCTCACCGTGGAAACTGAAAACTGGGAAGAACGCAAAGATGGATCCGCACGGATCGATCAGATGATTTATGTGATGCGCGACGGGCATAAAGGCATCGTTTTGGGCAATAAAGGCGAGAGCATCAAAGCCATCGGCAAAGCCGCGCGTGAAGAATTAGAAGAATTCGTCGGCCGTAAGGTTCACCTGTTTTTGAAGGTCAAAGTGCGCCCGAACTGGCTCGAAGAATCCGAGCGTTACTCAGAAATGGGCCTTGATTTTAAAGACGGAAATCAATGACCCGACTGGCGACCCATGTCTGGATTGGGGCGTATCTAACGCGTTTGCGCTTGCAAGATATCCCAGCTTTTGTCGTGGCAAAAGGGGACGCGAATGCGGGCGCGGTTTTGGTGAAACAAAACACGCTTGATGGGCAGGCAACGTTACATCAGCGGCGTTTTGATTTGATGGCTGGCACGCGGGTTTGGGACATTCTTTCCCAAGGTCCCGAGGTCGAAGTGGATGCCTCCATCAGCAAACAGCGCGCATTCGACAATGATCTTTGGGTGATTGAAGTCGAGGACCGCACAGGGCGACATTTGCTCGACGAAGCTGGTTTAAGCGACTAATCTATCCCCATGGAATGGCACGGCGAAGGACTTCTACTGGCGACACGCAAACACGGCGAAACGTCGGTGATTGCGTCTGTCTTCACGAAAGATCAAGGCCGCCATTTGGGGGTGATACGGGGTGGAGCATCCCGAAAAATCGCCCCTGTTTTGCAGGCGGGAAATCAGCTCGATCTGACATGGCGCGCACGCCTTGAAGGGCATTTGGGAAGTTTTCGCAGCGAAGCGCGCAAAAGCCGGACCGCCGTTGCGATGGCGGATCCGCTTGCGCTTTCAGGGCTCAATGCGGTTGTTGGCTTGTTGGATCAATTTCTGCCTGAGCGGGAGCCACATCCAAACCTTTACGACCAGACACAGGCGTTACTGGATATGCTTGATGTGCCAGACGCGTGGCCGTTGGCATATCTTCGGTGGGAAATGGCGCTGTTGTCAGCGCTTGGATTTGGCCTTGATCTACGGCGTTGCGCGGTGAGCGGAGAAGAAGAAGATTTATTCTATATCTCACCTAAAACGGGGCGTGCAGTTGGTCGGCGCCATGCGGGGGAGTGGGCGCCAAAATTGCTGCGCTTATCGCCTGCGATGATTGATAGCGGTGCCATGAGCATGGTGGAAATCTTGCTGGGCCTGCAGGTAACGGGCGTGTTTATTGCTGGTGCGCTCTGTGATGCGATGGGGCAAAAGCAACCGACACCTGCGCGTGAACGTCTTATTACACGGTTTCAGCGTTTGCTCTGATCACATCCCTAAAGGTTTGATGTTTCCAAGACCTTCTCTGTATTTTTGGAGGGGACGGTTTGTTCTTCTGAACGGTGGCTGTTTGTGTGTCGAGGTGCATCTTGGGGGCGGGATATCCGCAGGTTGTTTTCTTCTTTGAACCATAAAAAAGCAGCACCCAAGAACACAGAAAAGACAGTTGGTAGCACAATCAGCAGGCTTTGTTTTGGGGAGCTGTGCCGCAATGGCGGTATGGCTTTCGCGATGATTTCGGATTTCCCAATTGAGATGGAAAGTAGCTTTTCGACGTTTTCTAATTGGAGAAGGGCAGTTTGGATTGTGTCTGTGGCAATTTTTGCACTTTGCTGTTTTTGATAGATGTTGAGCATATGCAAATTGGGAAGGTCTTCGATCGGAAATGCCGCTGTAATCGTGTTGATTTGCGGTATTGTTTTTGGGTTTAGTGCGGCGCGTTCTACGTGTTGATCACTAGGGAGAAGCCCGGCTTCTAATCTATGCTCAAGGCTCCCAGAGCGGTCATTTATCGGGGTGAGAGCGGTAATAATTGCGGATTTTAAAGTGGGATCGGTGAGCAAAGGAAACTGGTTTTTTGCAAAATGGAGTATTTCGACCACATGCGCAGTTTGCGCTGTGTTGAGGGTTATACGGGCTTTTTCGATTTGCGATTTGAGCGCAGATTTGCGTTTGGTCAGTTGGGCGACATTGCGGCCGCGCTCTTCGTTTAAAAATGTGCGGACGGTTCCATTTGCAAGGGCTGCGGCGCCTTTGGCGCTGGAGGCGCGGGCTGCTATGGTGACGATATTTGTTTGCCCCTGTAATTTGACAGAAAGGTTTTTTCGAAGCATTTTTTGGGCATGGCGTATGTCAGTTTGGCTGTGGTTGCCCTTACCCAAAGAGGGTTGATTACGCCCCCCTTTGGGGGCGTAGTCAGCCATCAGTAGAAGATTTTCTTGCATTAAAACAGTAAGATGAAAGGCGTCTGAATTGAGGAAGGCCACCTTGCTTTGGGCATAGCTCGAAATGTCTTTATCCGTGGGCGATTTGAGATAGTCTTGCTCAAAGCTGAGACGCGTATCAGGCGCCACGGTGAGAATCGTGGTGGCCGTATACGATTTTGGCAGCATAACAATCGCCACCATGCCGAGCGTCAAACCACAAAGGCCAGAGGTGAGGAGAGGCCTGATATGCACCCTCACAAAACGTATGAGATCGAATATCGATACGGTGCTGGTCATAGAATTGCGCCTCGCGTTAAAACTTATCAAAGTGTAAAAATTTTGGCTGAACAATTCGTTAACGTTTACCAAGGAACCCTGTGCACCACGGAGAAACATGGGCTGAAATGTCGGACTTGCACAATAGAAGCGGTTGACTTAGCACTCACAGGAACAGTTTCGTAGGGATCTAGACGTGCCGATTGTTGAGTTTAATTCTGTATCTTATGTCAAAGATGGCCAAGATATCTTAGCCGATGTCACGTTTTCGCTTGGGCAAAACCGCGTTGGGATTGTTGGCCAAAATGGGTCGGGTAAAACCAGCCTCCTGCGGTTAATGTCTGGGTTGGTGGCCCCGACTGGTGGGGCGATTTTGATTGACGGCATCGACCCCGCGGTGGACCGAAAGGCTGCAATTGAAAAAATTGGCGTGCTGTTTCAAAACCCAGACCACCAAATTATTTTCCCTACTGTTGAAGAAGAAATCGCGTTTGGTTTGAAGGAACGCGGTCTATCCCCCCACGTGGTGGTGGAAAAAACACAAGGTATTCTTGCGCGGTTTGGGAAGGCCCATTGGGCGGAAAAATCCTGCCAAACTCTATCGGGTGGGCAGCGGCATTTGCTGTGTCTGATGGCGGTTTTGGTACTTGAACCTGAGGTGATTATCCTCGACGAACCTTATGCGGGGCTTGATATTCCGACACGATTATTCCTTCAGCGTATTTTTGAAACCTTGCCGCAGCAAATTATTCACGTCACGCATGAGCTAGATAATGTGACCGGGTATGACCGCGTGATTTGGATCGCGGATGGGACCGTGCGCCAAGACGGGCCCGCAGATGTGGTGCTGGCTGATTATGCGGCTGAAATGGCTGTCTTGGGGGCGCGCGATGCTTTCGCTTAGTGCACCTTGGACCACGCCATTTCATAAAATTCCAGTTGGTCTGAAGCTCATGTGTTTGAGTGGGCTGACCATTGCGCTCTTTCAAGCGCAGTCTATTTTTACACAAATCTGTTTCCTTGCTGGGGCATGTGCGCTCTACGGGATCTGTGGGCGTGGCTTTTTTCTATATGGGCTGAAATTTCTAAAACCGCTTTGGGTGTTTTTGGTTTTGCTCCTTTTTTGGCATCTCTTAACGGCGAGCCTTCATGACGGGGCGGTGATTGGATTGCGGATGATAAATGCCGTGGCTTTTGCAAATTTTGTGACGATGACATCGAAGCTCAAAGATATGATGGCGTTTTTTCTTTGGCTGCTTTCGCCATTGGCTTGGCTTGGTATTCGCACGGACCGCATCGCGCTGGCCTTTGCCATGGTGATCCGGTTCACGCCTGCGCTGTTGCAACGGGCGCATCATATTGGCGATGCGTGGCGCACGAAATCCACCCGCAGGCCCCGTTGGCAGATCGTTGTTCCTATGCTATTAGGCACGCTGGATGACGCAGATTATGTTGCTGATGCGCTCAAGGCACGGCAACCCTAACTTTCGATGAAGAACAGGAAATAAAATGACACAACGTGATATCGTACTTATGTCTCTCTTTGCGGCGTTGATTGCCGTTCTTGGCCTTGTGCCGCAAATTGCCCTTGCAACAGGTGTGCCAATCACCGCGCAAAGCCTCGGGATCATGCTTGCAGGTGCGGTTTTGGGGGCAAAACGTGGCGCGCTTTCTGTTTTACTTTTCTTAGCTTTGGTTGCGCTTGGCTTGCCGCTTTTGGCGGGTGGCCGCGGTGGCATCGGCGTGTTTGCTGGCCCAACGGTTGGCTTCTTGGTGGGCTTTCCGATTGCCGCTTTTGTTACGGGTTGGATTGTTGAAAAATATCAAACGCAATATGTGGCAATGGACACAACAATCGCAGCCGTTATCGGTGGTATGATTGTAATGTATATCCCAGGTGTGCTTGGCTTTGCGGCTGTTTTGGATAAGTCGATTTTGGATAGCATGAAAATTCTTTTCGTCTATCTTCCAGGGGACCTCGTGAAGGCAATTGCAACAGGTTTGATAACGGCCGCGCTTTATAAAGCACGCCCATCAAGCGTTCTTTCACGCGCATAAATATCATGTCATGCGGTTTGGGGAACGGGATTGCGGGACAAAAATCCCGCGAGAACCAGACCAGAAACCGCATGCCATATCCCCCAGAAGGCGGCGACAACCGCCATGCCGCCGAGGCCTGAAAAGAAGCCAAAGATCAAAACCAGCCCAAGGCCAGAGTTTTGAATACCTGTTTCAATCATAATCGCACGCCGATCAAAGGCGCTCACACGGGTGAGAGTGGCGAGGGTAAATCCACCCCCAAGCGCGATAGAGTTGTGCACAACCACAAGCCCTGCTACGACGCCTGCGTATTTCAGGAACAAAGACCAATTTGCCGCCAGCGCGAGGATGATGAATGCGATGAAGATCCCCATGGAAATCCATTGAAGCGGTTGGCGTATTTTGGTGGTGATGTCGGGCCGTTTTGCGTTGAAATACACCCCAAGACAAAGCGGTAAAACCAGCAATATGAACACGGTGAGCGCAACGGCCAAAGGATCGATAAACGTTTGTTTTAGGATTTGATGTGCGGGGGGGTAGAGGCTCCCCCAAAAGGCGATATTCAAAGGCGTGAGGACAATCGCAGAAATCGTTGAGAAGGCTGTCATCGATACCGAAAGCGCGGAGTTTCCGCGCGCACGATGCGTGATGAAGTTGGAAATATTGCCGCCAGGACATGCGGCAACCAAAATAAGGCCCAAGGCAATTGATGGGCGCGGTGTGGTCGCCAGAACCAGAAGATAGGTTAAGAACGGCAGCAGTAAAAACTGTGATGCAAGCCCCGTGAGGAATGGTTTTGGATGGGTCATGAATTGCGTGAAATCGGCTTTTTTTAGATCAATCGCAATTGAAAACATGATGATTGCTAAGATCGCATTCATCAAATGTAGACTGCCTGGACTAAAATTTAGCACCACTGTATCAATATCGCCGCCCATCTCGTCCTCTTTTCTTTTTATATATTTAGCAGACGGCATATCGCGTGGCCTGTCAAACATTAGTTAACTTTGATCTAGCCCTTCGGTGACGGCAGTTTCTGATAAAACCTCATCCATTACGCTCAAAATCATATCAATCCCGTTTTCGTCGATTGTAAGGGGCGGGCGAATTTTTAAGATGTTGTGATGGGGGCCTTCTGTCCCCATGAGAATGCGGTTTTCGCGCATTCTGTTAAGAACATAATCCGCAATCGCAGTGGCAGGTTTTCGGCTCGTCCGTGAGGTCACCAATTCCACCCCAATGAAAAGCCCAATGCCGCGCACATCACCTATGACGTCATAGGTGTCCATCAACCTCATGAGACCCGATTTGAGCTGCTTTCCACGTTGCGCTGCGTTTTCTTGAAGCCCTTCGTCATCGACAATATCGAGGACCTCTTTCCCGATCCGGCACGATAAGGTTGATCCACCAAATGTGGAGAAAAACTCAGGCCCTTGGGCAAAGCTTTCTGCGATGTCACGCCGCGTGATGAGAACCCCCAACGGATGGCCATTGCCAATCGGTTTGCCCAACACCACGATGTCAGGTTCGACATTTTGCTGTTCAAAGGCAAAGTAATAGTCCCCCAAACGGCCAAGCCCTGTTTGCACTTCGTCTGCAATACAAAGCCCACCTGCCGCACGGATTTGGGCATAGACGTCTTTGAGATAGCCTTGGGGTGGAATGATTTGCCCACCCACAGACGGGAAGGTTTCCGCAATGAAACCTGCAAGCTGACCACCACGTGTTTTGATCGCCTCCACCGCGCGCCCGACTTGGGCTGCGTAACTTTCTGCGACATTGGAATCGCCACGTCTAAAGGGACCATTGTAATCGTCAGGGGCATCAACAATTTGCACCCAATCGGGCTGACCTACGCCGCCTTTGGCGTTGAATTTATAGGCGGAAATATCGATCACACCTGTCGTATTGCCATGATAGCCATGATTGGGCATGATCATGTCTTTGCCGCCTGTATGGGCGCGCGTCAGCCGCAAAGCCAGCTCATTGGCTTCGGTCCCTGAATTGACAAAAAACACGGTATCAAGTGCCGCTGGCATGCGCGCCAAAATCTTATCGGCAAAGGCGGTTTGCGCGGGATGCAAATACCGCGTGTTGGAATTCATGCGCTTGAGCTGATCTTCAGCCACGGCTGCGATGCGTGGATGGGCATGCCCCACATGCGGGACGTTGTTGTATGCGTCCAAATGTGGGCGGCCCCATTCATCAAAGAGGTGGTGTTTCCAGCCCCGCACAAACATCACAGGATCCGCATAAGAGAGTTTAACATTGGCCCCAAAATGCGCGCGCCGTTTTTCAAGGATTTCGGATTTCTGCACAGGCGCGTAGCAGGTGTTTTCATCGGGCAAATTCAAAAGCGCCGCAGGGTTTGGGCACATTGCGCCCCAAAGATACATCTCATCTGGGTCGCCAACACCCGGCCAGTCGTCACCCATGCCATCCGTGGTGAGCGCAAGCTGAAAATGCACATGCGGGGCCCAGCCCCCATTTTCGGACACATCGCCCAGTTCGGCAAAGGCTTCGCCTTGGGCAATGGCCTGCCCGATTGTAAGCTCCGTCACACAAGACGGGTTAAGATGCCCGTAAAGCGTGTAAAACGCATCCCCATCAGGGGTTTCATGGCGTAAGATCACAACACCACCATAATCGAGATGCTTGCCGCGATTTTCCACGGCATGAACGGTTGCGGGCAATGGCGCATGCATTTTTGTGCCCGCCTTGGCAAAGCCATCAACCGCGAGGTGCACGGTACGCCGATTGGAGGCTTTCCAAGGCCCTTTTTGAAACGCAGGCTCCGTGTAAATCAACCGTGGTTCATTGTAATAGCCGAGCCAAACCGCGTGGGCCTCTTGTAGATCACGGCCAATCTTTGCGGCTTCGGCTTGGGGTAAATCGAAGGGGTTTTGCGGTACGGTTGCGTTTTCAACCGAAAGGGATCCCATCGGGGCTTTGGTGAGGTCAACGCCCATAATCGGGGCGCATGCCCCGCGCATGTCATTGAGGAAATTTAGGACACGTGGTGCAGCATCAACAACGGGCAGTTCACAGGCCGTCCGAAGACGTGCTGCAACCAACCCCGCGTGGATGTCAGTTTTTTCCAAAAACCGCCAAGCCGGGGCTTGGGAAATGGTGACATAAGGATCCTCTGGCTGATCCGTGGCCATGCGTGTGGAATTTACCACGCTGACCGCAAGGCGCATGCGTAAAAGCGGCCAGATTAGATCGATTTCCTCTGCGCTTAGGGGGTTTTCGGCGTGATAGCCAGACACCAAATCCGCAAGCGCGTGTTCGGGGTTTGGGTGATCCAAAACGATATAGGCCGCGCAAATCGCGAGGTCGATAATCCGTGGACCCGCGCACATATCCCCCAAATCAATGAGGCCTGACACCCATTGTGCACCCTTAAGGTCGCCTGAGGCTAAAATATTATAATCATTTACGTCATTGTGTAGGGCTTGGTGTGGCATGCCACGAAGCTTCGGAAGGATGGCTTCGAAATCTTGGGAAATGGTTGTGATGAGCGCGCGGCGCGGCTGGGACGTAAGGCATGAAATGTCATTCTTCACCCAAAGAGCCGTCATGAGGTTCCATTTGAAATCACGCTCAAGTGCGGGATGGGTGAACCCGATAAAATGACGGTTGAGTATCCCGACTTGACGCCCCAAATCGTGGATGAGCGCAGGGGATTTTGGCGTGAAATTGGCATAGGTGGTGCCTTGCATTTTTTCCAAAACCCAAACGATCCGTGGGGCACCGTGTGCGTCTTTAATTGTTGCGAAAAGCGCCCCGTTTTTCGTGGGAATGACCTTAGGAACAACGTTTGGTTGGGTTTTGGATAAATGGGCGAGGGCGGCGCATTGCATATCAATGAAATCAGCATCACAGCCCGTGCGCATGACTTTGACGATATAGGACGCGGTTGGGGCGGTGGCCAAGAAGTTGAGATCGTATTCCCCATCAAGGGCGCTTAGGGCTGCGGATATCCCCCAATGTTCTGCAAGGCAGGTTTCCCAAATATCATACATGTAAGCGTCCTTCATTTTGCGGCCATGGCGCGTCACGGCACTGGTTTGCTTTTAAAGTGGAAGCTAGTCTTGGAGTGAACTTAGCGGCAACTGCCCAAGCAGGGGAGCGAGGAGTTTCACACAATCAGCCTGTGCGAAATCTGAAGGAGAAAACGAAGCTGGTAGTGTGGGGTGTCGCAACACCAGACGGCGCCATTGGTGGAGGGCAAGGATATGAAGCACAGCCCCGTCCAAATCAGTTGGATGGTGGCGTTTTGTGAAGTCGACGAGTGCGCGTAAGGCCTCCAAGAGCGCATCGTAAGCTGTGATCAGTTCGGGTGCGGTGAGTTTCTGGATGATCCATGCTGGGGGGCTGGCTGTGCTGGCGTCCAAAAGAAACACGCCTTCGGGGGGGGATTTGGAAAAGTCACCCACATAAAGGTTGCCCGCCAATGGATGGTACCCTTGTTCAACCAGTGTTTTTTCAGCGGGGGTTTTCAGGCCAGAGCCAATGGGCGGCAAAATGGCGATCACACAGGTGGGGGGTGTAGGATTTTGCCATGGGTAGATGCGGCTATGGGCGGATTTACTTTCGGTTTGGCCGAATTTGGTCAGGTGATAGGTGCTGTTGCGGCCGCTCTTTTCGGTTTCAATCCAGCCGTCTTTTTTCAAGCGATGCACCGCCACACGAAGGGCATCAGGCTTAACCCCGATGCGGTCGGTGACCTCAGACAGTTTATGGGCTGATATTTTATGTTCCCCCATATTGGACATGGCGCCCAAGATGGTGACGATCAAAGACCAGACGGGATAGCCTTCGAGGTTTTGGAGGCGTTCGATAAGTGGATCTATCGCGATGGGCGTCTTGGATGTCATGAGCTTGGTTTAGGCGGAGGCGGGTGAAATTGCAAGAAAAAGGGCGCGCCACTGGCACGCCCTTTTTGATAAGTTATCAGGTGTTTTATTGATCGTAATCGACGACGACCTTGTCTGAAAGTGGGTAACACTGACAGGTCAAAACATAGCCTTGTGCCACTTCGTAATCTTCGAGCGCATGGTTGGTTGCCATTTCAACTTCGCCTTCGATGACCTTGGCTTTACAGGTGGAACAAACGCCGGCTTTACATGCGTATGGCGCGTCCAAGGAATTGTCCAAAGCAGCCTCTAGGACGGACATATCTTTGGGCATTTTGAAGCTACGCGTGGACCCATCAAGCGTGATTTTTGCGTCGATTTCTGCAGCGGCAGCACCCGCAGCAGATGCCGCACGGTTTTTCGCACGCCCAGGCTGACCAGACGCGAAGAGTTCAAATTTGATCTGCTCATCTGTCAAACCATGGGCTTTCAACGCCTCAACGATGCCAAGCATCATAGGTTCGGGACCACAAATAAACGCCGTGTCGATGGATTTAATGTCGATCCAAGAGTTGAAGAGATCATCACATTTTTCTTTGGTCACGAGGCCGGTGAAAAGATCGATTTCTTGGGTGTCTGTTTCCATAATATGGATCACGTTAAACCGGCCCATATAGATGTTTTTCAGATCTTCGATTTCTTCGCGGAACATGATCGTGTTCACGGCTTTGTTGGCATAAACCAGCGTGAATGAACTTTCTGGTTCCGCTTCCAATGTTGTTTTAATGATGGACAACACAGGCGTGATGCCTGATCCACCTGCGAAGCCGAGATATTCTTTGGCTGCTTTGGGTTCGATCGCGGTGAAGAAGTTGCCCATGGGGGGCATTGCTTCGACCACATCGCCCACTTTCAATTCGCTGTTTGCCCAGCTTGAAAATGCGCCGCCATCGACACGTTTGATGCCGACTTGCAAAATGCCTTCGCTTTTGCCCGCACAGATAGAATAAGACCGGCGGAGTTCATCACCGTCAAAATCTTTGCGGAATGTGAGGTATTGACCCTGAGTGAAATCAAAATCACCCATGTCTTCTGGTTTTAAAGTCACAACCACCGCATCGCGGATGGTTTTTTGGATGTCAGTGACTGTAAGGTTGTGGAAACGCGCCATGGTGTTCCTCCCTTATATACATTTGAAATAATCGAAAGGCTCAAGGCAGCTATTACAGCGCCAATGGGCCTTACACGGGGTGGAGCCAAATTGGCTCACCTTCGAAAGATCGGTGCCTTTGCAATTGGGGCAATGGCTAGGACCACCTGCGGCTTGGGGCGGCGCGATGCCGTAGTCTTCAAGCTTGGCTCGGCCTTTATCGGTGAGCCAATCTGTCGACCATGCGGGTGAAAGCTGTTGCTTGAGCGTCAACTTTTCAATCCCTTTATCACGCAGCGCCGTTTCGATATCGAGGTTGATAATCGATGTCGCAGGGCAGCCAGAATAGGTTGGCGTCACAGAAACCACCACGGTGTCGCCGTCATAGGCAACATCGCGAATGATCCCCAAATCAACGAGTGAAATCACGGGAATTTCAGGATCAGGAACAGCGTCAAGCCAGCCCCAAATTTGATCAACAGACGCCAAAGCCATTACCATTCAGCCCCAGGATATGCACGTTGAAGCCACTGCATTTCACAGAGAATGTGACCCAAGTGTTCCGTGTGCATTTTGCCGTTACGACCGCCTTTGTGGCAGAAATCACCGCCTGGAATTGTCAAAGTTGCCTCAGACAAATACCGGCCAACGATCTCATCCCATTCGCCGCGCAATGTGGCAGGATCGGGCGCGATGCCGTCTTTCACCATGGCTGTGTCCACGTCATCAGATGTGAACATTTCACCAACATATGGCCAAAGCGCTTCGAGCGCGTCTTGCATGCGCTTGTGGCTTTCTTCGGTGCCATCACCCAGGCCAATCACCGTGTCGCCAGAGCGTTCAAGGTGGTAGGCGGCTTCTTTTGAGGCCTTCTC
>JBMYYE010000021.1:0-26174 GCA_049609065.1 Halocynthiibacter sp. | reverse complement strand
TGAGTGTTCACAACCAATTTGAGATCTCTCAGATCTCGAAACTGATCCAGCGCATGATCCAAGAGAGGCTTTCCAGAAACCTCAATCAACGGCTTTGGCCGCTCCTTGGTCAGGGATTTCATCCGCGTACCAAACCCTGCGGCAAAGAGCATCGCGCTTTGGGGGATCTTCGTCATCGCATCAGCACCTTTTCTTCAAATCCCTGCTCAGGCGCAGGAATTATCTGATGAAAACATGCCGCCAAGTCGTGCAAATCTGGATGCGCTAAATTCATCATGAGATACTCCCAAACCCGTGGGATAAAGGACAAGTAATTCGGCTTTCCTGCCTGTGCAAGTTTGCAGAAAATACCAATGATCCGCATGTTGCGCTGCGCCCCTTGAAGCGCACAAGCGCGCCGCGTTTCATCAATATCAACAGCCATTTTTGTTGCGTATAGAGCCTGCATTTCAGCCGCAAAGCCTGGGGTCACTTGACGGCGAGCATCATCCAAAAGCGATGCCAAATCATAGGCAGGATCCGCCAAAACCGCATCTTGAAAATCCAGCAACCCAACCGCACGCACGCCACTTCGATCAGGGCACCATAAGAGGTTCTCCGCATGATAATCGCGCAGAGCCAAAACAGGCGGACGCGCATTTTCTTCCAATAAGCTTTGCAGATGAGATTGCAGGTCTTTAAACGCTGCCAAATCATTGGCGCCCAAGGCCCGCGCATAATGGATATCCAGCAAATCGATGTAATCCGCCATCATGTCTGCGGTGTAATGCACCACAGCGGATGGGAGGGGCATTTTGGCAATATGCACCAACACATCTAAGGCGGCTTCGTATAAAATAGGCTCTTTTTCGGGGGTTTTCATACAGACTTGAGAAAAAAGATCTTCTCCCAAGTCCTCAATCAACATCAACCCCGATGGCGCATCCCACGCATATATTTCAGGCGCACTCAACCCAATCGACCGCAGGTGCGTCGCGATATCATAAAAAGGCTTCGTGCGTTCACCCGTTTCAGGAGGGGCAATCATCAAAATGAAGGACCGCCCATCAAAGTGGCGCAAACGACGATAGGATCGCCCCGATGCATCCCCCGCAAGCGGAGTTTGAGCGGCGTCCATGAACTCTGTTTGAGCCAAAAAACTGGCGATTTTCATGTCCATCTTATGTGCTACTTTTTTCTGCGATCCAGCGTGACCATTTTTCATTTTGAGAAGAGAGTGAGATCATCCTCTCACCTTCATTATCCCCTAGGGAAAACCGAAGCCAAAGCGCCGAAACTGGGATATCCGCCCCAAGGCGGTCAGGCCACTCAATAAGAGAAACTGCATCATCAAAGGCGTCTTCGAGCCCCAATTCGAACACGTCGTCAGCATGGGTCAAGCGATAGAGATCACAATGCCAGATTTCACATTCTGGGCCGTCATAGGTCTGAACCAAAGTGAAGGTTGGGGATGGCACCTCTTCATTGGGGCCGAGCAAGGCACGAATAAATTGACGGCATAAAAATGATTTTCCAGCGCCAATTTGACCTTCGAGCAAGATCACATCCCCAGCCACAGCAAGCTTAGAAAGCTCCCTCGCGAGGGCAGTTGTGTCTTCTTCGGTTAAAGAGCGGTGGAGAAATTCAGCCATACCCGATTTTGCGCGACCGCGCCGCCGACTTCAAGAGTTTAGAACACTTTCCGCCATTTTCCTTCCTGAGGTCGCAGTAGGGTGCGTTGGCCCGTTTCTTACTTTCACAAACCGGACCATGGTCGCGCCACCGAGCAGCGGCACAAATGTCACCGAAAGAGGACCATGTGTTTTGGAAATAACTTGATCATGCCATTCGCAACGTTCGGCCGTCGTACAGGAAAATTCACGAAAATCCCCCCAGATGGGCGTTGCTTCGCACTGCTCTTGCCAAAGTTTTGTTGCGTCGAGAACCGTAACGGTTTTGGAGTGATCCTCTCCGACCTCCCCCCAAAGATCATAGTAAGCCGCATTGGCGGACATCAGGTGACACGATAGGGAAAACACGGCAATTCCATCATCAATACAATCTAAAACCGACTGCCCAAGTTCCAACTCAGAACGAAACTGCCGTACCAAGCCAACCTCTTTTGAAATGTCTTCAAATAAAAATGCCACAGCACCATCGGGGTGCGGACGGCCCGTTACACGGTACATGCACCCGCCCGCGATATCCCATGTCTCCTGATATGATCCATCCACAATTGAGGTTTCCATATCCACCATTTGCCGCCGCCACATGTCATAATCTTTGGGCTCAGGCATAATGCGATTGTCACGCAATTGATCAAAGAAATCAATTAGCTGCGGACGCCGCGTGAGATATTCTGGAGGCAAACGGGTCATATCCGACAGAGCAGGATTGAACAAAACCAATTCACGTTTGTTGTTAAAGATAGCCAAACCAATCGCAAGATAGGCAAATGTCTTTGTAAGAACCTGCAGAAAATCTTGGTAGGCACGCTCTGCACTTTTGTCGTCTTGCAACGGCTCTGCGTAATTGGCCCCACCTTGACCATCGGAAACCCGCTTCACGCGAAAAGCACCCGTTTTCAAATGTGTTTTATCCAGCGCTTCAAACCGATCGCGTATTTCTGCGTGCTGTTCAAAATCTGGCAGTCCAAGAAAATATCATCTTCGCGCCCCTCCTCGCCCAATTCTATCAGCAAGTTTAAATACGCTTTATTTCTCCAGATTACCGCCCCTTTTTTATTGGTTCCCCACATCAAAATGGGGGCATTTTCCAACATGCTATCTAATCTATGGGCTGGAATTTTTTTTGAATGTCTGGCCACAGGTAGTGCCTGTTCGGACGCCGCCATGTGCGACACGATACAGATAAATGTTTTTCCTGCCATTTTGCATTCGAGCTGAACATACCCCGTACTGGTATCTTTCTGAAGCACGAACGGCATTCTCGTTATGATCTCAGAAATATCAGAAGGGAGCGTTTTAAAATCCTGACTGAGCACATTATGCACATCAGCCCAACACATGTCTTCATGCTGTTGGAGCGTCTCTTGCATCATAATCTTTGCCGCAGGGGACATACGTGACACAACAGTCCCGTTAACATAGAATTCGGCTTGAATGTCTTTTTGCCCCAGCCCCGTTGCACGCATTTGCCGTAACTTCGAAACAGGCGCCCAAAAAAGAGAGCCTGCCCCCTTTCTTAAGGCATAAAAAGCACCCGATAAAACAATCGCGGCGCTGATTGCTAGAATGGGATGAATAAGCTCAAACACGCGTTCCACCTAAATCAATACTCATAAGAACCGTACTGTTCGAACATTAACGGTCTGTTAACATGTTCTATACGAAGGGTTTATTTTCGCCCGTATAGGCCGCTTGATCATCCACCCCATTTGAAAGCACATCACGCGCCCAACGCAAATCAACAATTGCACCGCATTTTTCAGGACGCTCTGTGACGCTCAAAAACGGATCATAGCCATTGGAAAACGTGATGGCCGCACCAGTGCGTTCCAGAAGCGTTTTCGCAATAAAAAGACCAAGCCCCATACCTTCATATCCCGGCCGCTTTTGCACAGATGGCGTCTTTCTTTTCCGTAAAAACGGATCCCCCAGCCGGTGCAAGAAATGGCTCGGGAAGCCTTTACCATCGTCAATGACCCGTATCCAAACGTGATCTGCATTCCAGCGGGCTTCAACCCAAACACAGTCCTCAGCAAAATCCACCGCATTTTGCACAAGGTTTCGAATGCCGTGAATTAACTCAGGACTTCGAAGGATAATCGGTTGTTTGGGGTTTGCACCCCGTCTTGGTCGGATGTCTTCGATCACTTTTATTCCGCGATCTTTGTGGGGTTCAACCGCCTCTTCAAGAACCGTTGAAAGCGGGGCACGGTGGATCAACATATCATCTTTGCCCGCCCGTCCCATGGAGCGCAAAATCTGACGGCACCGCTCTGCCTGGTCCAAAATAAGTTGCGCGTCGGTGCGCAAATCGCTTCCTTCTTCGAATTCCTCGATCAACTCCGAGCTCACCAATTTAATGGTCGCAAGGGGCGTGCCAAGCTCATGTGCCGCCGCAGCCACAACCCCGCCAAGATCTGTAAGCTTTTGCTCCCGAAGTAAAACGGTCTGCGTCGCGAGCAAGGCCTCAGACATTTTGTGAACCTCCAATGTCACCCAGCGCGCGTAAATTGCCTGAAACACTGTGCCGATAACAATCGCAACCCAGAAGCCAAAAACAAAAACAATCGGCAACCGTAAGACAAAGCCCTGATCCGTGCGTATGGGCTCAAAATAAAACATCAAAATGGTCGTCAACGTGACTGCCACAGCCCCAAGCAGCATCGTATAGCGCCAATCCAAAAACGTAGCGGCAATTGTCACAGGCGCAACGATAAGAAGCGAAAATGGGTTATGAAGCCCACCCGTCAGATAAATAAGCGCGCTTAACTGCAGCATATCAAAAAGCAAAATCGCCACAGCCATCATTTCGCTCAAATGTGTGTTGCGCGGAAATACATAGGTCGAAATAAGGTTGGCAATCACCAAAGTTCCAACCAAAACAAGGCTCAAACCGAGGTGAAGCTGCATATTAAAGAGTGAAATCGATACAAAAATGGCCGTCACTTGGCCCAGAACCGCGAACCAACGCAATTGCGTGAATGTTCGCAGCGTAATCCAGTCGGACCGCTCATGTATCGTGAACAATGTGGTTGCTCTATCCAAATTGCAACTCCCTGTTATTGATGTAATAATGTGCGCAAATTGACTTAAAGCTCAAGGATTCTCTCATGCCTCGGATCGCAATTATTTTTTCTATCATCGCTATCGTTGTTCTCCTAGGGGCCAGCTGGTTTTTCACCCGAAGCACTGGGAATGATATTTTCGCAGAATGCCGCGCATCGAGTGTCGCCGGTGGATCCGCCGCAATTGGCGGGCCGTTTGAGCTCATCGATGAAGACGGCAACACGGTTACGGACAAAGATGTCATCACGGATACCACTCTTGTATATTTTGGCTACACGTTTTGCCCCGATGTCTGCCCGCTTGATAACGCGCGTAACGCAGAAGCCGTTAGCATCCTCGAAGAGGCAGGCAAAATCGTAAAACCTGTTTTCATTTCAATAGACCCTGCACGTGACACCCCCGCACATATGAAAGAATTCACAGACATTATGCATCCACGCATGCTCGGCCTGACGGGGACGCCCGAACAAACCCAAGCGGCCTCCAAAGCATATCGCACCTATTACAAGCGGAATGAGAATGAAGATAATCCTGAATATTATCTCATGGATCACTCTACGTTCACCTATCTTATGCATCCCAAATACGGGTTTTTGGATTTCTTCAAACGAGACGACAGCCCACAACAAATGGCCGACCGGGTGAGCTGTTTTGTTGATATTGCGAATGAAAATTGACCCTGACGCATCAACCGCGTAAAAGTGAATATGTTTAAGGGAACACACACATGACATCAGCTGACGCCAAAAATATTGGACCCGACAATTCGCTTCTCATTGTTGATGATGACGAACCGTTTTTGCGCCGCTTGGCCAAGGCCATGGAAAAACGCGGTTTTGCACCAGAAGCTGTCGATTCCGTTGCTGGCGGTAAAGCAATCGCAACGGCCCGCCCCCCTGCATATGCAGTGGTTGACCTACGCCTTGGCGATGGAAATGGGCTCGATGTTGTAGAAGTGTTGCGTGAAAAACGCCCTGATGCGCGGATCGTGGTCCTTACGGGCTATGGGGCAATTGCCACAGCTGTCGCTGCCGTGAAAATTGGGGCAACGGACTATCTATCAAAGCCCGCCGATGCCAATGACATCACCAATGCATTGCTCACCCGTGAAGGTGATCTACCGCCACCGCCTGAAAATCCAATGTCAGCAGACCGCGTTAAATGGGAACATATTCAGCGTGTCTATGAGCTTTGCGATCGCAACGTGAGCGAAACAGCGCGCCGGCTCAACATGCATCGCCGGACATTGCAGCGCATCTTAGCAAAACGCAGCCCCCGCTAATATTGAAGCAAAGCCGCCGAAACATCGTCTGCAAATTCCGTAGTAGATGAAAATGTGCTCAGCGCATCCATAAGGCGCTCGAGGACTGACATCGCATCAATATTACAATGTTCTGTCAAAAATTTGATCGTATTATCAACATCATACAGCACATCATTTTTATCCATGCATTCCGTTACCCCATCCGATGCAATGAAAAGCCGATCGCCTCTTCCAAGTGTGACCGCCACATCCGTATATGTTGCACTATCAAAGAGACCAATCGGGAGCCCACCTTCGCCGATTTCATAGGGTGCCCCTTCTTTGGGCTGTAAAATCGGATGCGGATGCCCCGCCTGCACCATATTAAATTCCCCTGTTCGCAGGTCCAGAAAACCCAAAACCATCGTGAAATAGTATTCCGTATCCATTTCATCGAGAACCATCTGGTTGAGGATCTGGGCAACTACGGCTGGAGACTTGGCGCGGTAATGTCCATCTGCGCATGCTTCAAGAGCAACGTTTTGTTCAGGCGTTTCACCAGAAAACAGGCCTGCAAGCCGTGCCGTCATCAACGCAGATGTAATCCCATGACCGGACACATCAATACCGTAGACGCCGATGCTGTGGTCGTTCACACGAAAACACCCCACCAAATCCCCGCCTACATGACCGCTAGGCTCTAGCAAAAGGGAGACCTGAGCCGCGCCAAATTCGAAAAAGCGTTTCTTAACCAAAGATTGTTGAAGCTTGCGTGCCTCAATCAGATCACGATCAATCGTATCATAGAGCGCCTGCATCTCTGATAAGGTTTCACGCACCAACCGGTTCTTTTCCACCAACGCGCGTTCCATTTGCAAGATCCGCTCGCCCGCTGTGATTCGCGCACGCAATTCATCCGAGCTCACTGGCTTCGTTAAAAAGTCATCGGCACCGCAATCAAGGCCGCTCGCGATTTCATTTTTCTCACTCTTGGATGTCAGAAGAATAAAATACCCATAGGTTTCTTGTTCAAGTTTTCGAAAGGCTTGGCAAAATTCCAGCCCATTCATGCCTGGCATCACCCAATCTGATAAAATCACATCAACATGCGTTGTTTTGCAAATCTCGAGCGCCTCTTCCCCGCTGGAGGCTTCTAGAACTTCAAACCCCCACCGCCGCAACGAGGCAAATAAAATTTTGCGCTGCACGCGGCTGTCATCCACAACAAGAATGCGGCTAAGGCTAGGCACCTCAGCCGAAGTAAGTGCGATACCTGCGTCAAAATTTGCCGCATGAACGACCATAGATTACCTCAATAACTCAATCAAAGTTCGGTATAGGCCCTCAAATTTAACAACATGTAAAATGTAGAATTATCATCTTTTAATTACTCTTCTTTAAGACATGATCTCGTATGCTTCCCGAAAAGCAGAGAGCATAGATGATAAACTGGGACCGCGTTACTGAACTGGTAAATGAAATCGACGCCGAAGATTTCCAAGAAATCGTTACCCTCTTTTTAGAAGAGGTCGAAGACGCAATGGAAGAGATTCAAGACATAGAAGCGCCCAGCGATTTGCGCGATAAAATACATTTCTTGAAAGGCAGCATGCTTAACCTCGGGTTTGAGGATGTTGGACGATTTTGCCAAGCAGCTGAGGCAAACCTTCCTGCAACGCCGGTAGATTTGGCACTGCTCGCCACAAAATACCAAGCCTCTAAGGTTGAATTTTTGGAAAATATTCCAAAGGCTTAAAGGATGAACTCCGCGATACTTTCATCGGTTGTGATGTCCCGAAATTGAAAACCCGCTTGGTCCAGATCATGTAGAAGCCGTTTAAAGTTTTTGGGGTCAACCGTTTCGATCCCAATTAAAACAGAGCCAAAATTGCGCGCCGATTTTTTCAGGTACTCGAAACGTGCGATGTCATCCTCAGGCCCCAAAATTGAGAGAAACTCTTTCAATGCCCCTGGCCGCTGTGGCAGCCGTAAAATGAAATACTTTTTGAAGCCCCCATACCGCTGCGCACGTTCTTTGACTTCAGGTAGGCGTTCAAAATCAAAATTCCCACCCGAGGTAATACACACCACGGTTTTGCCCTTTATCTCGTCCTTCATATCCTTAAGCGCATCTACAGAAAGCGCCCCTGCAGGTTCCAACACCACTCCTTCGTGGTTGAGCATTTCAATGATTGTTGTGCAAATCCGATCTTCGTTAACAGAAAGAACATCCGTAGGATCCACGGATTTTAGGATCTCATAGTTTTGTGCGCCAATGCGGGCAACGGCAGCGCCGTCGACAAAGCTGCTAACCGCATCCAGCGTCACAAGGTCCCCATCCTCAAGAGAGGCTTTCAAACTGGTCCCGCCTTCTGGCTCAATAAATTTAAAGCCAACCTGCGGCATTGTATCTTGCATATAGGCCACAAGCCCAGCGGACAGGCCACCGCCACCCACAGGGAGCACGATAAGATCTGGCACACCCCCCAATTGGCGGAGCATTTCAACCGCGATTGTCGCCTGGCCTTCGATCACATCCGCATCATCAAATGGCGGTAAGAAGTGCCCCTGAATATCATCGCAATATGCTTGGGCCGCATGAAGGCTTTCATCAAAATAATCCCCCACCAATCGAATATCGACGGCGGCCCCACCAAAAACTTTGGTCTTTTCAATCTTTTGCTGCGGCGTGGTCACCGGCATAAAAATCACCCCATGCACCCCAAAATGACGACAGGCAAACGCCACCCCTTGCGCATGATTACCAGCACTTGCACAGACAAACATTTTTTGCGTGGGGTCCTTTGCGATCACTTTGCGCATCGCATTAAATGCCCCGCGAATTTTATAGGATCTAACGGGGCTTAGGTCTTCGCGCTTGAGCCAAATATCAGCATCATATCGCTTTGAAAGAAGATCATTACGCTGCAAAGGCGTCACCTCAAAGAGGCTACGCATTTCTTTTTCGGCCATACGGGCATTGGTGGTAAATTCAGTCATCCTCGCAGAATGCGCAAATTGCCCCCTAATGCAAGGCACGATCACGTCAAAACGACCACAAAGCTTGCGCCCCACCCTAAAAAGGGGTACCCGCAAGACAAATATGCGAAAAGAGGGATTCCTATGACTGACGCACCAAAAAAAGTGGTTCTGGCCTATTCTGGCGGCCTTGATACATCGATCATTTTGAAATGGCTCCAAACAGAATACGGATGTGAAGTTGTGACCTTCACCGCCGATCTTGGCCAAGGTGAGGAACTCGATCCTGCGCGCAAAAAAGCAGAGATCCTCGGCATTAAGCCTGAAAATATTTATATCGAAGACGTACGCGAAGAATTCGTGCGTGATTTCGTATTCCCGATGTTCCGTGCAAATGCCGTTTACGAAGGTCTCTACCTTCTTGGGACATCCATCGCGCGCCCTTTGATTTCCAAGCGTCTTGTTGAAATCGCGAAAGAAACTGGCGCAGATGCCGTTGCGCACGGCGCAACCGGCAAAGGCAATGACCAAGTCCGTTTCGAACTTGCTGCTTATGCATTGAACCCAGATATCAAAGTGATCGCACCTTGGCGTGAATGGGATTTAACATCGCGCACACGGTTGATCGATTTTGCAGAAAAGAACCAAATCCCGATTGCCAAAGACAAACGCGGCGAAGCCCCATTTTCTGTTGATGCGAACCTTCTTCATACGTCTTCCGAAGGTAAGGTCCTCGAAGATCCAGCCGTTGACGCGCCTGATTACGTTTATCAACGTACGGTTCACCCTGAGGATGCGCCAGATACGCCAGAATTTATCGAAATTGGCTTTGAAAAAGGTGATCCCGTTTCGATCAATGGTGTGGATATGTCCCCCGCAACGATCCTTACTGAGTTGAACGAATATGGCCGTAAACACGGCATTGGCCGTCTCGACCTCGTTGAGGGACGCTTTGTTGGTATGAAATCTCGCGGGATTTACGAAACACCTGGCGGCACGATTATGCTTGAAGCCCACCGCGGCATCGAAAGCATCACAATGGACCGCGGCGCGATGCACCTCAAAGATAAGCTCATGCCAGAATATGCAGAGCTCATCTATAACGGGTTTTGGTATTCACCAGAGCGTGAGATGCTCCAAGCTGCGATTGACGCCAGCCAAGAATTCGTCACAGGCACCGTGCGTTTGAAGCTCTACAAAGGGTCTGCGCGCACTGTGGGTCGTTGGTCAGATTATTCGCTGTACTCAGAAGAGCACGTGACATTCGAAGACGATGCAGGCGCATACGATCAAACGGATGCCGCAGGTTTCATTCAGTTGAATGCGCTTCGCCTGAAGCTCTTGGCAAAACGCAAATCACGCGTGTAAGCACATATATCATAAATGAAAAGGCCCCGAATCTTCGGGGCCTTTTTTTATTCTGCTGCTGATAAACCTGGTATTTCTATTTCACCTTGAGCGAGCTTTAGTTCAGCGGCTTCCGCCCGTGTGAGCTGCTCACCTTGTTTGCGTTTTTCAACCGCGAGGCGCGCTTTCTCATAAATCGGGTCTTCCCAGAACATCAAACACCCGTTGCAGCCTTTCCCACAACAGCCATCGGTGCCTTTGCGGTTGGTTTTAAAACGGCGCTCAATACCCCCATCATCAATGGCTTTGGCAAGCGCATCACGGCGTCGCTCATAGAGCGCGATGTTTTCGTCTTGCTTGATTTCCATCGTTTGTGTGAGGCGGTCAAATTTAATGCGTTTCCATTGTTCATCCGTCAAGGCGCGTTCTTTGCGCAGCACGGTGTAGATTGGGAACTCGGCCTTCAATTGATCAAGATCCTCATGATCGAACATCTCAAACGGAATGCGAAGGATGGATTTTGTTGATCCATGCACGACCTCTTGGCGATCGGATTTTCCGATGATTTCGAAATCATACATCCGCAGCAAAACCGTTTCGCGCGCGATCGGTGAAATGAATTCTAGCACTTCTCCGGCTTCCAGCTTGTTTTTCACTTCAACATGGAAGGCATCCTCGGTCACTTCGGTCACAACGCCTGCATATTCAAACTGCGCAATCGATGCCGTTTGCTCATAGTCATGGGCCAAATTGGTCAATCGCCCATGATGAAACGCGAGCGTATAGCCACGGTTCCCAACAGTTTCGAGCTCTTTCATATAAGGCTTTGGATCCCAATTTTCAGGGTCCTTATAGTAATCATCAATTGCCATGCGGTACGCGCGTGCCACAATCGCACAATAGTATTCCGACTTGCCGCGCCCTTCGACTTTCAGGCTATCAACGCCAATTTTCAGATAGTCATCAAGTTTTGGCATGATGCAAAGATCACGTGAATTTAGGATGTAGGACCCGCGCTCATCTTCCTCAATTGGCAAAAACTCACCTGGGCGAACGCCTTCTTCAAGGAGGAAGTCGAACATTTCAACATTGTCTTCATCAACATTTAATTCTTGGATAGTCCCATCTTTGAGGCGCAGGTGGAATTTGTAATTCCAACGGCACGAATTGGCGCAGTTGCCTTGGTTCGCGCCACGTTCCGCCATGAAGTTCGACAACAAACACCGTCCAGAATAGGTCATACACATCGCACCATGCACGAAGGCTTCGAGCTTAATGTCAGGGCACATTTCGCGAATCTCAGCGAGTTCAGGATAGGACACTTCACGTGCAAGAACACAGAGCTCCGCCCCCTGCTCTTCCCAAAACTTCACCGAAAGCCATGAACAAATATTGGCTTGGGTCGAAATGTGCAAAGGCAATTCAGGTGCGTGGGTTTTCACATATTGAAAAATGCCCGGATCCGCGATGATAAGCCCATCTGGCTTCACCGTACGAACCGTATTGATATATTCTTCAAGCTTCGGGATGTCTTTGTTATGGCTAAATAAATTGAGCGTGAGATAGGCACGACGTCCATGTGCATGACAAAAATTAACGCCTTCGATTACATCTTCCAGTGAAAATTGTGACTTCGTCCGAAGCGACATATCCGGCGTGCCGAGATACACAGCATCCGCGCCGTACAGCACTGCCATTTTGAGTTTTCGAAGATTGCCAGCAGGCATCAGAAGTTCAGAACGATGTGTTTCCATGTGTCTCACCTAGAATGCAGAAACGCCCTTATACGAGATAAGGGCGTTTTCGTAAATATTGATCAAGGATTAGGCGCTTTTGACGCCATCCCAGAATTTTTTGACTTTGTTGAAGAAGCTATCACCCTCTGGATGATTGTCCGCCTCAATTTCTGAAAATTCCCGTAGGATTTCCTTTTGTCGCTTTGTCAAATTCACAGGGGTTTCGACACCAAGTTCGATATACATATCACCTTGGGGGCCTGAGCGAAGTGCTGGCATGCCCTTATGCTTCAATCGCATTTGACGGCCAGATTGGCTCCCTTGTGGGATTTTCACACGGGTACGGCCACCGTCAATGGTCGGAACTTCGATATCCCCACCCAAAGCAGCTGTTGTGAAATCAACCGGCACACGGAAGTGCAAATGATCACCTTCACGTTCAAAAATCGCATGGGGGCGGACCTCGATAAAGATATAGAGATCCCCCGCCGGACCACCACGAAGCCCCGCTTCGCCTTCGCCAGAGAGGCGAATACGTGTGCCCGTTTCGACACCCTCAGGGATGTTTACAGACAGCGAACGTTCTTTTTCAATACGCCCTTGGCCGTGACATTTTTTGCACGGATCTTTGATCATTTGGCCTTGGCCGTTACAGGTTGGACATGTGCGCTCAACGGTAAAGAACCCTTGCTGTGCGCGCACTTTACCCATGCCGGAACAGGTCGGACATGTTGTCGGTTCTGCGCCACTTTCCGCACCCGTTCCATTGCAGCCATCACATGCAACCGAGGTCGGCACAGTGATGGTTTTTTGCAAACCTGAATAGGCCTCTTCTAGTGTCACACGAAGGTTATAGCGCAGATCCGAACCGCGGGTTGCCCGATTGCGTGCACCTCCGCCAAATCCGCCGCCGCCACCGCCGCCAAAAAGGTCCTCAAAGATGTCAGAAAAGGCAGAACCAAAGTCACCCTGACCGCCGCCAAAACCACCACCAGGATGGCCGCCGCCCATGCCGCCTTCGAACGCGGCATGACCATAACGGTCATAGGCTGCCTTTTTTTCAGCATCCTTTAGAATTTCATACGCTTCGTTGGCTTCTTTGAATTGATCTTCAGCGTTGGGATTATCTGCATTACGATCGGGATGGAATTCCTTCGCCTTTTGGCGATAGGCCTTCTTGATTTCCGCATCCGTCGCGCCCTTAGACACGCCTAATATTTCGTAATAATCACGTTTTGCCATAGTCTATCCTTTCGGAAAGATAAAACCGGCCTGATGGTGTCAGGCCGGTTTCAAATATCAGATGATCTTAGCGCTTGTCGTCGCCATCAAGATCTTCGAAATCGGCATCAACGATATCGTCATCCACACCTGCCATGTCTTCGTCAGCTGGTGCATCACCGTCGCCTGCGTTTTCGGCTTCGGATTTGTAAATCGCTTCACCGAGTTTCATCGCAGCTTCGGTTACGTTTTGTGTGCCAGCCTTGATTTGCTCCGCAGTTGCGTCGTCTTTATCAAGGGTGTCTTTCAACGCAACGATGGCCAATTCGATGGCTTCGATTGTGGTTGGATCAACCTTATCGCTATGCTCTTCCATGGATTTTTCTGTCCCATGGATGAGGCCTTCGGCTTGGTTGCGTGCTTCGATCAACTCTTTGCGTTCTTTGTCCGCTTCTGCGTTGTCTTCGGCATCACGTACCATTTGATCGATCTCATCATCGGACAAACCGCCAGAGGCTTGGATCGTGATCTTTTGCTCTTTGCCTGTGCCTTTATCTTTGGCGCCGACGGATACGATACCGTTTGCGTCAATGTCAAAAGTCACTTCGATTTGTGGCAAACCGCGTGGCGCTGGTGGAATTTCTTCGAGGTTGAACTGACCGAGGATTTTGTTATCCGCAGCCATTTCACGTTCCCCTTGGAAACAGCGAATTGTCACCGCGTTTTGGTTGTCTTCAGCGGTTGAAAACACTTGGGATTTCTTGGTTGGGATTGTCGTGTTGCGATCAATCAAACGTGTAAACACGCCACCCAAAGTTTCGATCCCCAAGGACAATGGTGTCACGTCAAGCAACACAACGTCTTTCACATCGCCTTGCAAAACGCCCGCTTGAATTGCCGCACCAGAGGCCACAACTTCGTCAGGGTTCACACCTTTGTTTGGCTCTTGGCCAAAGAATTTAGACACTTCTTCGATCACTTTAGGCATACGTGTCATACCACCAACGAGGACAACCTCATCGATATCACCCACGGTCACGCCCGCATCTTTAAGGGCCGCTTGGCACGGCTTAATAGATGCTTTGATCAAATCACCAACCAAGCTTTCAAGCTTCGCACGTGTGAGTTTCAACACGAGGTGCAAAGGCTGACCACCGTTTGGATCCATTGAAATAAACGGTTGGTTGATTTCAGTTTGTGTCGCAGAAGAAAGCTCAATTTTGGCTTTCTCAGCGGCTTCTTTCAAACGCTGAAGCGCCATTTTGTCTTTGGTAAGATCAACGCCGTTTTCTTTTTTGAACTCATCCGCGAGGTAGTTCACGATACGCATATCGAAATCTTCACCACCCAAGAATGTATCACCGTTTGTGGCTTTCACTTCGAACAAACCATCATCGATTTCGAGGATGGTTACATCGAATGTACCGCCACCAAGGTCATAAACCGCGATTGTCTGAGTTTCTTTTTTATCAAGACCATAAGCAAGCGCAGCCGCTGTTGGTTCGTTGATAATACGAAGCACTTCAAGACCTGCGATTTTACCCGCGTCTTTGGTTGCTTGGCGCTGTGCATCGTTGAAATACGCAGGCACAGTGATCACAGCTTGTGTCACTTCTTCGCCGAGATAGCTCTCAGCGGTTTCTTTCATTTTGCCAAGGATAAACGCAGAGATTTGCGCAGGTGAATATTTTTCACCTTTGGCTTCAACCCATGCATCCCCATTGCCGCCATCGACAACTGCAAATGGAAGGTTCTTTTTATCTTTTTCGAGATGTTTGTCATCTGCACGACGGCCGATCAAACGTTTCACACCAAAAATGGTGTTATCCGGGTTTGTCACCGCTTGACGTTTTGCAGGCTGACCCACCAGACGTTCATCATCTGTAAACGCAACAATAGATGGCGTTGTGCGCGCACCTTCTGCGTTTTCAATTACGCGCGGAGCCGCGCCATCCATAATAGCCACACAAGAGTTGGTGGTTCCGAGATCAATACCAATGACTTTAGCCATATTTATTACCCTTTTCTTTAGGCGATTTCACAAGCGCACTCCCAATGCGTGAGGCAAATGCGCTCTTATCCCAATGAAGATTGGAGTTCAATCCAATCTTGGTTCGATGGACATATAGGCACGGGAATTGCGCCCTGCAAGCATCAGACAGAGCAAATTTGCCAAATTTCTATCAAATTTGATGGATTCGCAAAACGTAGCAACGCATTTGCCGAAGTTTAGGCGTTACGACCTAAATATTGCGCCAACTTCACATGCTCAGCTGAGTTGAGTGCTGCCACTGGCAACACCTCCGACGCGCGTCCTTCATCAACAAATAAAACATGGTCGCAAATTTCGCGCGCATCTTCTGGATCATGGGTCACCATCAAAAGCGTCTTTTGCACCCCGATAAGGGTCTCAACAAGCGAAAGCATCTCTGATTTCAACGCAGGCCCCAAGGCCGAAAATGGTTCATCAAGAAGCACAATCGGGCGATCTTGGACCAAAATACGCGCAAGGGCCGCGCGGCTTTGCTGGCCTCCGGATACTTCCCCGGGCTTGCGCAGCTCAAACCCCGCCAACCCCACCTGCATCAACACCGATGAAACCTTTTCGCGTTCTTCCTCCGAGAGCCGCATATTGGGGCGCAACCCAAGCGCCACATTGTCCCAAATCGACAAATGCGCAAAAAGATTATGCGATTGAAAAAGAATGCTCATCGGGCGATCTGAGGGTTTTAAACCCGTAATTTCGCGCCCATCCCATGATATCTGACCCGACGCCACAGGCAAAAAACCCGACACCCCATCCAAAAATGTCGATTTCCCCGCCCCTGACGGACCGATGATTGCGGTTTTTGATCCTTTGGCAAAAGCAACCTCCGCCGACAGCGAAAACGTTCCCTTTTGCAAAACCACATTTTCAAGCTTCAACATTGCGCCGCCCCCAAAGATCAAACAGCCAAAACACCAAAAGCGCCAGCATAAGCAAAAGCACCGCCGCGCCTGAGGCCGCTTCCATTTTATATGCCGCCATCAAACGGTAGAGCATCAACGGCAAAGTGGCAAAATCTGGGTCCGCAAAAAGCGCAACGATCCCCAAATCCCCCAAGGAAAACGCCATTGACAGCCCCGCCGAAAATCCAAGCGCCGGACGCAGGCGTGGAAACGCCACCACGCGCAGCCACGTCCCACGCCGCACTCCCAATGCGCGGCTCAACCGATCATAATCGTCGCGCAACATCCGCATGTCAGGAACCAAAATCCGCAACACAAATGGCAACACCATCACGCCGTTCACCAATGCCGTAATCGGGAGTGCGAAATCTTGGGGCTTTGCCATGGGGAAAATCACAATGAACAATCCCGTACCCACCACCAATGGCGACACCGCGAGGCTAAAAAAGCCAATAGGTTCCACCGCGCGAAGCCCACCGCCCGCGCTATAGGCAATTGGAAGCGCCAGTAAAAACACACCCCCCGTCGAGAGCACCGCGATCACGAGAGAATTCAACGCGGCCTCCCAGACGACACTAGGAAGGCTGAAAACCTCCGCCGCGCCACGCATGAAAATCGCGGCCATTGGCAAGATCAAGAACCCCGACACAGCCGCAATCAACAGGGCATCTAAACCTTTGCTCCACCCGCTTTGAAAGAGGCCCCGCACACCGCGCGCCAGAAGCGGCCTATTTGACACGTTGGGCAATCCAAATTTCAACCCAACAATCGCCACGCCAAGACAAAGCACGAATTGCAACAGCGCCAGAACCGCTGCTTGGCCGAGGTCAAATTCATATTGGAACGCCTCATAAATCGCGAGTTCGAGCGTCGTGGCTTTGGGACCGCCACCAAGGGCTAAGACCACGGCAAAACTCGTCAAGCACAACAAAAAGATCAATACAAATACGCCAGGAACCGTGTCTTTGATCAAAGGGCGTTCAAGCTGTCGTAATGCATCACGCCCATCAAGCCCCAAGCTTTCCGCCAAGCGGTAATTTTCCTCAGGCACCGACGCCCATGCCTGCAACAAAAACCGCGTGGCAAGGGGCAGGTTAAAGAACACATGCGCCATCACCACACCCCACAATCCATAGATATGCAAAGGCTCAAACCCAAAGGCCATGAGACCCGCGCTCACCACACCAGAACGGCCAAAGATCATCAACAACCCCAAAACAGCCACGATCACCGGCAAAATAAACGGCGCACCCAGCAAAATTGTCACCGCGCCCCGCCCCCAAAACTGCCGCCGTGCCAAAGCGCGCGCAGTTGGGATCGCAAACGCGATACAAATAGTGGCGGATAGAAAGGCTTGGATCAGGGTGAATTTAAGCGCGGCAAATTCCGCGACACCAATCCGTCCAAAGCCTTGAGCGCGAAAGGCAATCACCAAAATCGGCCCCAAGGTGAGGGCCGTCACCACCACCGCAGGGATCAGCCAATGCGCCTCACGGTGGTGATTTTTATGAGCGGCTATCGCGATAGGGCCGCGCGCCATTCTTGGAGCGCCTCTTCGCGCAGTGCGGGAGCATCCGAAATGGGCACCAAGCGCGACGCGTTAGGCGTGATCAAGGTTTCAAACCCCTTTGGGAGCCCCGCGTTGGGTGTCACGGCGGGATACATCCAATTCGTGGTTGCAATAAGGGATTGGAACCCGTCTGACACCATGAAGTTCAAGAATTGATCCGCAAGATCGGATTGATCCGTGCCTGCAACTTTGCCCGCGACTTCGATCTGCATATAGTGGCCTTCGTCAAAGGCGGCCGCCGCTTTGCTATCATCTTCTTCAGCAATCAAATGGTAGGCGGGCGATGTTGTGTAGGATAGGACCATGTCGGCCTCTCCTTCCAAAAACATGCCGTAACTTTCGGACCAGCCTTTGGACACGGTCACGATATTGTCTGATAGATCGGACCAAATTTTCGGCGCCTCATCGCCATACGCATCCTTCACCCACATCATGAGGCCAAGACCGGGCGTAGAAGAGCGCGGATCTTGGATCACGATGGATGTATCTGATGCGGCCAAATCCGTAAAGGATGTTGGTACGGTTTTGAGTTTTGTCTTGTCATAGACAAAAGAAAAATAACCCCAGTCATAAGGCGCAAAATGCGTGTCGTTCCATGTCAGTGGCAAAGAATACGTCACATCCATTTTGGGGAGCGCGGCAAAAAGACCCGTGTCTTTTGCTTTGGCCATCAGATTGTTATCAAGGCCAAGCACAATATCCGCATCGGTCTTTGCCCCTTCAAGCTGCAACCGCGCGAGTAAGGCGGCCCCATCCCCTGCTGCGGTGAATTTCAAATCACAGCCACAGGTTGCTTCGAACGCCTCTTCGACTTTCGGGCCAGGGCCCCAATCGGACGTGAAACTGTCATAGGTATAGACATTTAAAACAGGCGTCTCTGCGGCAACTGATGTTGCCATAAGACATCCTGCGAGAAAAATACGAGCGTTCATCGCTTATCCTTTCAAGCAGGCGGGTGTCGGGATGAACGGAACGTCAACCTTCCCTCCGCCAGTGTAAACTGGTTCAGGTTCAACGGGTCCGTGTTTTTCACATCTCAGCCATTTGGCACCCCGAGGTGCGGCAAATCTATGCGCTCATCGCGCGCCTCGCAAGGCGAAAAATACTTGAGACCCTGACCATCCGTCGTTAGACCCATGTCAAAGGCTGGCCCCATTGATCCCACTGGCCACCCAAAGGAGAGCAACATGAGCTTTAACACATTTGGACATCTCTTTCGCGTGACCACATGGGGCGAAAGCCACGGGCCTGCCTTGGGGGCAACGGTTGATGGCTGTCCTCCAAATGTGCCTGTTACAGAAGAGATGCTTCAAATTTGGCTCGATAAACGGCGTCCGGGGCAGAATAAAAATACGACCCAACGCAACGAACCCGATGCGGTGCGTATTCTTTCAGGTGTATTCGAAGGCAAAACCACAGGTACGCCTATTCAGCTCATGATCGAAAACACCGATCAGCGATCCAAAGATTACGGCGATATCGCCCGCACATTTAGACCAGGGCACGCGGATATCACCTATCACCAGAAATACGGCAACCGGGATTACCGTGGGGGCGGGCGTTCATCAGCGCGAGAAACCGCCGCCCGCGTCGCGGCAGGTGGCATCGCACGCGCAGTCCTTGCCCATCTCGCACCAAAGGTCGAGATCAAAGGCTACATGACCCAGATGGGTGATATGAAAATTGACAACACCCGATTTGATTGGGATGCGATTGAGGACAATGATTTTTGGATCCCTGATGCAGGCGCTGTTGCCGATTGGGATGCGTATCTTTTGAAGGTTCGTAAAGATAAGAATTCCGTTGGTGGAGCAATCGAAGTGGTCGCACGCGGCGTTCCAGCCGGCATCGGCGCACCGGTTTATGCCAAACTCGACACCGATCTCGCAGCCGCGATGATGTCGATCAATGCCGTGAAGGGTGTGGAAATCGGCGAAGGCATGGCCGCAGCCGGACTATCTGGAACCGAGAATGCAGATGAAATCACCATGGGGGAAAATGGCCCTGAATATAGCTCAAACCACGCGGGTGGCATTTTGGGCGGCATTTCAACAGGCCAAGATGTGGTTGTGCGCTTTGCTGTTAAACCGACCTCTTCCATCCTCACCCCACGCAAATCCATCGCCAAAGACGGAAGCGCCATCGAAGTCGTGACCAAAGGCCGCCATGACCCCTGCGTCGGCATTCGCGCCGTACCTGTAGGCGAAGCGATGATGGCCTGTGTAATCCTCGACCATATTTTGTTGCACCGTGGTCAAATCGGTGAAAATCAGGGCCAAATCGGATAGACTTGGCCCCTTGAATTTTATGCCTTTAGCGCATCGTCGAAAAGCTTCTTGATAATGCCCATATCTGTCTGTGCAACCACACGGCCAACTTCGTCTTGGCCTTTTAATGCGACAATCACAGAGCGGCGCGGGATGCGCAATTCTTTGGCCAAATCACCTTTGCCATGCACATCATAATCGATCCATAGAACAGAGATTTTTTCTTTGTATTCAGGATTTTCGCTCAACAATGTGTTGATGGCGCGTTTTTGTGCATTACAGGTCGGGCACCAATCAGTGACATAAGCCACGATGACGGTTTTACCCGCTGCGAGCTCTGCTTTCGCGAGGCCCGGTTTGTAGTCCATTTCACCTGCATTCACGGCCAATGGCGCAAGCGCCAAGAGGGATGCAGAGAGAATAAAACGACGACGGTTAAGAGGGGTGTTCATAAGAAGTCTCCTTTAGAAACGAACAGATAAATCAATGAGCCATGCCGGCAAAATTTGCAGGAACCAGCCTTCGATCATTTGGTGAATGTTGAAGAAAATCATCAGGCCAACGCCTAAAAATACGACGCCCAAAATGGTTTTCGATTTTTCAGCAAAGCCGCGTAGCATGGCTTGGCGTTTTTGGATGGCGCTGCGTGCGCCATAGCCAAGTGCTAAGATCAAAGTTGAGACACCTGCGGCAAATCCAAGCATGATAAGCGTCACCCACAAGAGCGCCTCACCTTGGGACGCAAGCGCAATGGCCCCGCCCAACGTTGGGCCGACGCATGGGCTCCAAACGGCACCAAGCAACAACCCTGTCACGAACTGGCCGCGCAAGGATCCTGTGTCGGTGCCGCCAATTTTTTGATCGGCACGATTGGCAAACCCTTGGGTCAGTGAGGAAAACACAGCACCAAATTTTGGCACAACAAGGATCACCCCAAAGAGGATCATGATCACGGCACCCGCTTTGGATATTTCCTCAGGCCCGATGCCAAGCGCGAATCCAAACGCGGACACAAAAACCCCAAAGGCAACAAAAGTAACGCTCAGACCTGCGGCAAGCGCCACAGGACCAAGGCGGTTGGCATTCAACGCCGTGGCCAACACAATTGGCAACACTGGCAATACACACGGATTAATCAGGGTCAAAAGCCCTGCGATATACGCAAAAATAATTTCCATGAAACAGTCATGCCCAACCAACCACCATAAGTCGAATGACAGATCAATCGAGCAACTTCACAATTCTGTTAGGAATGTTTCGCCTTGGAATATTGCACTGCAAAAATTCCACAGGTGATAATGGCCACCCCCACCAAATCTACGATCCGTAAATGCTCCCCCAGCACAAAAGCCGCGATCAGAACCCCAAAAAACGGCGTTAAGAAGTGAAACGTTGCCGCAGGAACGGACCCGATGCGCTGAACAAGTAAGAACCATACAATTGTCGCTGATAAGCCTGGCACCAAGGTTGTGTAGATAAACGCCACGGATAACGCCCATGTCACATCAACATAGAGCGGTTCAAATATCACAGCCGCCACAAACAACACCGCAGATCCCACAAGCATTTGCAACCCGACAACCATCAAGAGGTTTCCCCCCGATGAGGCGCTCCTCACCGAAAGCGTGGCAATCGTCAGCGCGACCATCGCCACCACGCATAAAAGAACCCCCATAATATCCGCACCACCCGACAGCCGCGTTGCCATAATGAGCCCGACACCAATCATGCCCGCAATAAGCCCAACCATCGCAAGCGGCTGAAGTTTTTCACGAAAGACAACCCAGCCGGCAAAGGCCACAGCCAGCGGCATGCTTGATGCGATAATTGCCGCGAGGGAGGCTTCTATTTTTTGCATCGCAATGAAATTCAAGCCGAGGTAAAGGGCGTTTTGGCAAATCCCAAAGACAATCGTTGCACGCCATTGTCCCGCCGTGAGCCGCACGCGTTGTCCCAAAAGATAGGCAATCCCAATTCCGATTAAGCCAGAAATCATAAACCGAAACGAAAGCGCCCAAAGAGGCGACGCATATCCGACAATCACGCGTGCTGATGTGAATGCAGACGCCCACATCACCGCAAACAGCACACCCATAAAAATTGCGCGGATATCCATTGAACTCTCCAAAAGAAAAGGGCCACCAAATGGCGACCCTAATCAGAAACTCAGATTTAGCAATCCAAAGATTAAGCGTTAACGCTGTCTTTCAATGCTTTTGCAATCGTCATTTTAACAACCTTGTCAGCGTCTTTTTTCAACTGCTCACCAGTGGCTGGGTTGCGAACCATGCGCTCAGGGCGTTCACGGCAGTAAATTTTGCCAACACCAGGAAGTGTAACCGCACCGCCTGCTGACACTTCGCGTGTGATGATATTGATCATCGCATCAAGTGCACCACCAGCGGATTTTTTGTCAGAGCCCATTTCTTCTGCAAGTGCTGCAACAAGCTGGGTTTTGGTCATTGGTTTCGACATTAAACTTTCTCCTTATGTGCCCCTCTCCGGGCGTTATTGACAGCATTTAAGGTTAAAAAGATTCGGTGCACAACTAAAACTCTACGTTTTCCACAGATTTTCTAAGCTTTTAAGCGTTTTTAGGCAAAAAAACGCCTTTTGGGGGCAAAAATCCCCCCAAATATCGCCATTTACAAAAATGCAGTTTCCTCAAAGCTACGTAATTTACGTGAATGGATACGCTCAAGCGGCATTTCGCGGATTTTCTCCATCGCTTTAATGCCGATTTTCAAATGCCGTGTGACCTGTGTTTTATAAAAATCAGACGCCATACCCGGGAGCTTCAACTCCCCATGGAGCGGCTTATCAGAGACACAAAGCAGCGTCCCATAGGGCACCCGAAAGCGAAACCCGTTTGCCGCGATCGTCGCGCTTTCCATATCAAGCGCCACCGCGCGTGACTGGCTCAACCGTTGCACCGGGCCGGATTGATCGCGCAATTCCCAATTGCGATTGTCAATTGTCGCCACCGTACCGGTCCGCATGATCCGTTTTAATTCATACCCCTTCAATGCCGTGACATCTGCAACGGCTTCTTCAAGCGCAATTTGAATTTCAGCCAGCGGCGGGATCGGCACCCAAACGGGCAAATCATCATCCAAAACGCTGTCTTCACGCAAATAAGAATGAGCAAGAACAAAGTCACCCAAGCTTTGTGAATTACGTAGGCCTGCACAATGGCCAACCATCAACCACGCATGCGGGCGCAGCACAGCAATATGATCGGTTGCGGTTTTGGCGTTGGATGGCCCAACCCCGATATTCACCAATGTGATGCCCGCTTGGTCACCCCTTTTGAGGTGGTAAGTCGGCATTTGCGGCAGCTTTGCTACCTGTGGGATGTCTTGGTCGGATTTCGTGATCTCATGATTGCCCGTAGAGACAAAGGACGTATAGCCACTTTCGGGATCGGCGAGCATTTCACGTGCGAAGGCTTCGAACTCTTCAACGTAAAACTGATAGTTGGTAAAGAGAATATGGTTTTGAAAATGCGACGGTTCTGTCGCCGTATAATGCGACAACCGCGCCAATGAATAATCCACGCGCTGCGCCGTAAAGGGCGCAAGGCAGCCCGACCCGTCTTCGTTGCGGATCATCGTTCCGTTCACAATATCATCATTTGTATTGGACAGCTCAGGCACATCAAAATAATCGCGCAGATGAAAATCAAAACACCCCGATTGCGGGATCACCACATCAGGATCATCGGCCACAGCAAAATGCACAGGCATTGGGGTCGTTGATGCGCCAATTTCCACATCCACCCCGTGATTATCAATCAAAAGCTGAATTTGCTGAATCAGATAATTCTTGAAAAGCGCAGGCCGCGTCACCGTAGAGGAATAGCGCCCTGGGCTTGCCACATGGCCAAACGCCAAGCGGCTATCACTTGTTGCATAGCTCAACGTGGTGAGGCGAATTTCAGGGTAATAAGCACGATACCTGCAATCTGGTTTTTCACCATCTGCTGCCTTAGAGAACGCGGAACTTAAAAACTGAACCGCCTCTGCATATAAATCACAAAGATAGGCCACGGCCTCTTGGGCATCGGAAAACGTCTTAAAACCATTTTTGGCTGGCGTTTGTAATCGTTCAGTGCTCATTTTTTTCCTCCACAAACAAATCAACCAATTCAAAGCTGCGCACGTCCACAAGCCCCTTATCCGAAATCCGCAATTCGGGGATCACAACAAGGGCCATAAAGGTGTGCTGCATATTGGCATTATTCAACGTACATCCACAGGCCGCCATCGCGTCAACGATGCCTTGCGCCTTCACGGCTATTTCTGTGGCGGGTTCATCGGACATCAAGCCCGCGATCGGCAATTCCACAAGCGCGATTTCTTTGCCCTCTTTATAGACGGTTATCCCGCCGCCAACGCCCCGAAGCCGATTGGTCGCAAGCGCCATGTCGGTCTTTGAGGTGCCAATCACAATCATGTGGTGGCTGTCATGGGCAATCGTCGCAGCCATCGCCATGTTGCCTTGATAGCCAAAGCCAGACACAAACGCATTGGTCACGCCCCCCGTTGCACGGTGGCGTTCAACCAAGGCAATCTGACAGATATCTTGCGCAGGATCAGGGCCAACAAGCCCATCTTCCACCGCCATTTTTGCCGTGAGCGCCTTAGTCGGCGCTTGGTTTTCGACCATGCCGATGACACGTGCAGTGACCGCGTTGGCACCTTCTGGGGCGTGGATGTCAAAATCATCCGCGCCCATATCGCGCGCCATGTGAACCGTGTTTCGCGCATGATCTGGCCACGCGAGATGTGGGCACTCAGCCGTGATGGCCCCCGCACGCGCAATGGTTTTACCACGGGAAATCACCTGTTCAATCGGCAAAGCTCTAAGATCTGACGTCAAAATCATATCGGCCCGCCGTCCGGGCGCAATGGACCCAAGTTCGCGTTCCAACCCAAAATGGGTCGCCGTATTAATCGTCGCCATTTGCAAGGCGATCAACGGATCACACCCGCAATCAATCGCGTGTTTAACCGCACGGTTCATGTGCCCATCATTAACCAAAGTGCCTGAATGACAATCATCCGTGCACAAAATGAAGTTGCGCGGATCGAGCCCCTTTTTCGTGATGGCAGTGATCTGAGGTTCGACATCATACCACGCGGATCCAAGGCGCATCATATTGCGCATGCCTTGGCGCGCGCGGGCAATGGCATCCGCCTCACATGTGCCTTCGTGATCATCCGCGGGACCGCCTGCGGCATAGGCATGAAACGCCGCCCCAAGATCAGGTGACGCATAATGCCCCCCAACGGTTTTACCTGCATTTTGGGTTGCCGCAATTTCAGCCAACATCTGTGGGTCGCCATTGATCACACCTGGGAAATTCATCATTTCCCCCAGCCCAATGATGCCCGGCCATGTCATCGCCTCCGCCACATCTTCGGCCGAAATTGCATAACCCGTGGTTTCCAGCCCCGGCGCAGAAGGCGCGCAAGACGGCATTTGCGTAAAGATATTGATAGGCTGCATCAGCGCTTCATCATGCATCAACCGCACCCCTTCAAGGCCAAGAACATTGGCAATTTCATGGGGATCGGTAAAAATCGATGTGGTGCCATGGGGGATCACCGCACGGGCAAATTCCGCAGGCGTTAACATCCCACTTTCGATATGCATATGGCCATCGATAAGACCCGGCACCATATAGCGCCCTGCGGCATCGATCACATCGGTTTCATCACCAATGCAGTGGCTCGCATCTGGCCCGCAATAGGCAAAACGACCATCCTTAATCGCGATATCATGATTTTCGAGAATTTCACGAGTGTGTACATTCACCCATTTTCCGCCCTGAATAACCGTATCGGCGGCGGCACGACCAGCAGCAACGGCGACAAGCTTCGCTGCACATTCTGGCCAAGATTTGATTTTGTTTATTTCCATGGATCATCACATCATGGAAAAGGCGAAGGATCAACCCTCGCCTCTCAAATCAAGTGTAAAAGCTTTGTAACAGAGGCCGTTATGCACGCACCAGTTTATCATAACTTTCTGTTATCTCTTTCGTCAGCGCGCCAACCTCAAAGTGAAAGTCACCAATTTGGGCAACGGGTGTCACTTCTGCGGCAGATCCTGTGAGCCAACATT
>JBMYYE010000020.1:0-26809 GCA_049609065.1 Halocynthiibacter sp. | reverse complement strand
CAGAAACCGAATGCTTCAGCGGCGTCCATATTCCCATTGGGATGCCGATTTCGCGCAAGGTTCGCGATACCCATGTGTTGCAGGTGCGTGCGATGTGAAATTCGTCTCGTGCGGTGTAGAATTGGTCAAACGCGTTGAAACCTGCGTGTTTAATCGGGGTTTCGGATGTGATTTGGGATATGACCCGCAAATTAAGGAGCTGGAACTGCTCTTCGGTCAGGTTAATTCGAATTGGCTCCGCATCATCTGGTATCGTTGCCGCAAGGTCGAGGTGAATGACGGATCGATCCCCGAGGATTGCATTTTTTAACGTGCGTGTTGGCATGTTTGTGACATCCCCGCGCGCCGTATAAAATCCATGCGCACCCCAGCCTACGACAAGCCATTTCGCATCAGGATGTGACAGTTCGAGCCCCTGATCCACGGCAAAGGAAAACTGTGTTTTGGTGATCTCATTAATTGGGAGCATGAAATCATAATGAATTGGCCCCGCAAGGAGTTGTATCTCATGGGGTTTGGGCGCGTCTCGCACAGGGGCGACCGCGCCTGGCACCATGACACCGAGGAAAAGCGCGCTTGCGATGAAGAGCGCGAAACAAAGAAGGAGAGCCAAGACGCGATTTATGATAAACCGCGCAGACATTTATGCGTCTTTGACAAAATCTTTGTGAATGAGCTTTGCATCGCAGTATGGGCATTCGACCCAGCCATGCTCCATCGGGATTTGAAGCCAAACACGTGGATGGCCAAGGGCCCCTTCACCGCCGTCACAGGAGACGCGGTATTTATCAACAACCACAATTTCTTGTTTGGTATCAGGCATGTTGGCTTCCTTAGTCGCTACGATGTTTTTAGGCATTTTACCGATTGTCGTGGCCTTCGCAACCAGCAATTGCCCCGTAGGCCAAGATGATGAACGGTTTTCGGGTCCAGTTCGCCCACATGCGGGTGGGGACGTTTATGCCGCAGGTTTAACGAGCTTACCAACCAGTTTACGTGCTAGCGGTGCCACGAAAAGGATCACAGGGAAGGCCACGATCCAGGATAAGATCCACGCGCCCATCCATGTGGGTCCAAAACCGTCAACAAAGCCGATCGCTTTGAGTGTCGAAATAAGGGAAACGATAAATGTCATCAGGCCAGAAACGATGAGGCCAAAGAGGACGGGGGCCAGTTTTGCGGGAAACATAGGGGACTCCTTTTTTAGGAGTTATGCGGCTATTTGAATGTGTTGACTAGCCCAAAAGCGCAGTCTTGATATCGGTGAGCCAATTCACAGGACCCGTAGGGCGATATTCTGCGCTGATCCAGCCCGTAAACGAACTGTTTTTCACGGCCATGAGAAAGTCCATGACTGCAAGTCCTGAAGTCGGCTCATCGCGATTTGGAAAGCCTGCGATTTGAATATGGGTCGCAAGGTGCCCATAGCTGTCCCATGTGGTGATTGGCGCCCCCGTGATGTGGCTGGCGTGATAGGCATCGAATTGGAGCCCTAAATTTGGGCGATCAACCGCTGCGATAATGTCTGCGGCATCTCCATAATCATGGAGAAAATAACCAGGCATATCGACGGCATTTAGAGGTTCGATTGTGAAGGCTTGCGCAGGGGCTTGGTCACAGGCGAATTGCAAATTGCGAATGAACGTCGCGCGGGCTTCATCGCCTTGGCTTTCGCCCGCCATGATGTGGATATGTTCAGGCGCAAATTGTTTGGCAAAGCGAAGGCATCGGCGCAGGTCATAGTGAAACCGATCCTCAAGCGCAGGCACCGCAGCAAAGCCTTGGGCGGTGCCAAGGCGGTTGGGCGGCGGGCAGTTCATCAAGGCAAATGGCATTTCATGAATGCGAAGCGCCGCGCGAAACTCTTGGCCATCTTCGTCATACGGGGACAGCATTTCGATTGCGTCAAACCCGTCCTCTTTGGCCGCGGCGATGCGCTCAATCACAGGGCGATCGGTGTAGAGCCAACTGATATTGGCGCAAAATCCTTTCACGCGTCATCGCCCAAAAGCGCGCGGGTCGGAATGATCGGGAAAAACTGATCCATTGAGCGTAGGCCAAACCACGATGTCCCATCGATGTCTTCGTGGGTGCCAATGTCAACCAAGCGGTAGAAACTCTTGCGATCAATGAGCGCCTCAAGGTTTGTGCGCATCAAAATATAAGGGGAGGGTTCATCGGTTTCAGGATCGTGAACCACGCGAATGGGATGATCTGGCCCCGCAATCGCGGTGTCGCCAACGTTGCTTGTGAATTCAAGGGCCGCGACCCCATCCACATCCGTCGGATTGAAATCCACGGCCACAAATGGCGCGTCATCCACGGTGATCCCTACTTTTTCAACGGGCGTCACAAGGAAATAATCCGCGCCGTCTTTGCGCAAAATGGTTGAAAATAGTTTTACCAATTCGAGCCGCCCCATGGGGGTGCCAAGATACCACCAGCTTCCGTCGCGTTTGATCCGCATATCGAGTTCCCCGCAAAAAGGCGGGTTCCAAAGATGCACAGGCGGGAGCCCCCCTTTGCCAGCGGCTTTGGCACTTTGAGCAAGGGCATCTGCGTTTGGTGTCTTAATTTTGGAGGTCATGTTGGCACCTTTTATAGTATATCACCTTGAATATGAGCGGATGCGCCCAGAAGGGCAATTCCTAAACGCAGTGGGTTGCGCAATATTGAAAATTGGTTAAGTTAGTTTACCAGTTAGCGAGGTGAAGATGGATATGCCCAAGCCAAGCCCGCGCGTGTTGGAAAAACGCGCGCAGGTGATCGAGATGCTCCAATCGGTGCTGCCTATGGATGCGGTGATTTCAGACACACATGAATTGCGTGTCTATGAATGTGATGCGCTGACGGCTTACCGCTGTCCGCCGATGGCGGTGGTGTTGCCTGGCACAACCCAAGAGGTGTCAGATATTTTACGCATCTGTCATGACGAAAACGTGCCGGTGGTGCCGCGCGGGGCGGGAACGTCGCTCGCGGGTGGGGCATTGCCTACGGCGGATTGCGTGGTCTTGGGCGTGGCGCGCATGGCGGAGGTGTTGGAAACGAATTTTGACGATCGCTATATTCGCGTTCAAACAGGTCGCACCAATTTAAGCGTTTCCGCTGCGGTGGAAGCGGATGGGTTTTTCTACGCCCCCGATCCATCGAGCCAGCTGGCTTGTGCCATTGCAGGCAACATCGCGATGAACTCTGGCGGGGCCCATTGCCTTAAATACGGGGTGACCACGAATAACCTTTTGGGTGTGACAATGGTCATGATGGATGGCGAAATCGTAGAGATCGGCGGGGCGCATATGGATGCGGCGGGTCTCGATCTTTTGGGGTTGATTTGCGGCTCCGAAGGGCAGCTTGGCGTCGTGACCGAAGCCACTTTGCGCATTTTGCATAAGCCAGAAGGCGCACGTCCGGTTCTTGTGGGCTTTGACAGCAACGAAGTCGCAGGTGCTTGTGTGTCAGACATCATCAAAGCGGGGCTTTTGCCTGTGGCGATTGAATTCATGGACCGCCCATGCATCCGTGCGACCGAAGCCTTTGCCAAGGCAGGATATCCCGATTGTGAGGCGCTGTTGATCATTGAGGTCGAAGGCTCCGAGGCGGAAATCGATGTGCAACTGGCCAAGATCAAAGAAATCGCAACGGCCCACAATCCTGTTGAGTTTCGCGAAAGCAAATCGGCCGATGAAAGTGCAAAAATTTGGCTCGGGCGCAAATCGGCCTTTGGGGCGATGGGGCAAATCAACGATTATATGTGCCTTGATGGCACGATCCCTGTGTCGACCTTGCCTGAGGTCTTGCGCCGCATTGGTGAGATGTCCAAAGAATATGGGCTTGGGGTTGGGAATGTGTTTCACGCAGGGGATGGCAATATGCACCCGCTCATTTTATTTGATGCCAATAAAGAAGGGGATCTTGAAAAATGCGAAGCCTTTGGCGCGGATATTTTGCGCCTTTGTGTTGAGGTGGGGGGATGCCTCACCGGGGAACATGGGGTTGGTGTTGAAAAACGCGATTTGATGCGGGATCAATATGGGCCTGATGATTTGGCCATTCAGATGGAAATCAAAGATGTGTTCGATAAAAAATGGCTTTTGAACCCTGCAAAAGTTTTCCCCTTAGAAGACAGCCGCACGCGGCGGGAGGTGGCGCAATGAGCATGCCTAAAACCGAGCAAGAGCTATCTGAAATGGTGATCGCTGCCAAAGACCCGGTTTGGGTGCAAGGCGTAGGGAGCCACATATCCGCCCCCAAAGATATGTCCGTTTTAAGCACAGCTGCCTTATCGGGTGTCACCCTTTATGAGCCAGGCGCGCTCACTTTGGTGGCCCAAGCCGGCACGCCAATAGATGAGATCGAAACCCTGTTGAAATCTGAAAACCAAAGGCTCGCTTTTGAGCCTCCGAAGTTTAAATTTGGCGGTGATGGCGCGTCTACCTTGGGTGGGGTCTGTGCGATGAACCTGTCGGGTCCGCGCCGCATTTCCGTTGGGGCGTGCCGCGATTTTATGCTCGGTGTGCGCTTTGTTGATGGGGCGGGGCGCGTCCTTTCAAATGGGGGGCGGGTCATGAAAAACGTGACGGGCTACGACATTGTGAAACTCATGAGCGGGAGCCATGGCACATTGGGCGTGATGACGGAAATCTCGCTCAAAGTGCTCCCCGATGTGGAGGAAACGGCAACGCTGGCGGTGCATGGATTGGACATTGAAGGCGCCACCAAAACCATGGCGCGCGCCATGGGATCGCCGTTTGAAGTGTCAGGTGCGGCCTACCTTATGGGCACGGTTTACCTCCGGGTTGAAGGATTTTCACAGTCCGTGGCGTACCGCATCCAATCGCTGAAAGCCTTGATTTCGGGTGCTGATATGGAGGTTGTCCCAGATCCAAAAACGCTTTGGTCGGACCTGCGGGATGTGACCGCGTTGAGTGAAAAAGAAGGTGATCTTTGGCGCGTTTCGATCAAGCCATCAGACGCACCAGAGGTGGCCGCGCGCCTGTCCATGGCGGATCTGCAATTTGATTGGGCGGGAGGTTTGGTTTGGGCGCAAGTGCCACGAGGAACGGACCTTCGCGGGGTGCTCATGGGGATATCTGGCCATGCGACGCTCATGCGGGGCGATGGGACGGCGCAGTCTCGCTTTCAACCCGAAGCGAAAGCCGTGGCCAAACTTTCTGCCGCATTACGGGCGCGGTTTGATCCACGTGGGATCCTCAATCAAGGTTTAATGGGGTAAGATATGCAAACGTTTTTCACAGAGGAACAGCTCCAAGATCCAGGGCTTGCGCGGGCGAATGAAATTCTACGCTCTTGTGTGCATTGCGGGTTTTGCACCGCGACCTGCCCGACCTATCAGATTTTAGGGGATGAACTCGACAGTCCGCGCGGGCGGATTTATTTGATCAAAGAAATGCTCGAAAGTGGCCGCCCTGCGGATGCAAAAACCGTCAAACATCTCGATCGCTGTTTGAGCTGTCTGAGCTGCATGTCGACCTGTCCATCAGGCGTGCATTATATGCATCTCATCGATGAGGCACGTGCCTATGTCGAAAAGACCTATAAACGCCCGCTGATGGATCGATTGTTGCGCTGGTCGTTGGCTAAAATCATTCCCTACCCAAACCGGTTTCGCGCGGCGATGTATGCGGCGCGCATTGGGCGTCCTTTTCGGCGTTTCATGCCAGATCCGCGGTTACGTGCGATGTTGGAAGTGGCGCCGCCAAAACTCCCACGCCCGAGCGCAAATGATCACCCGCAAGTGTTTCGCGCGAAAGGGCAACGCAAACTGCGCGTGGCGCTGCTGACGGGCTGTGCGCAAAAGGTACTTGATACGGATATAAATGACGCAACGATCCGCATTTTGCGCCGTTTTGGCTGTGATGTTGTGATCCCCAAAAAACTCGGCTGTTGCGGGGCGTTGACCCATCATATGGGGGATGAAAACGCGTCTCATAAAACCGCGCTGCAAGCGATTGAAGCTTTTGGCTCGGAAATCGATGGCGACGGTTTGGATGCGATTGTGATTAACACATCTGGCTGTGGCACGACGGTTAAGGATTACGGGCATATGTTTCGCAATCATCCCGCCGCCAAAAAAGCGGCGCGCGTGGCAGAGTTGGCGTGTGATATCTCAGAGCTTCTCACACGGTTGGATATTCCTGATTCGGAGCCTAAAGGCGTGAAAGTGGCCTATCATGCGGCCTGTTCCTTGCAACATGGGCAAGGGATTAAGACGCTTCCGAAGGATTTGTTGAAAAAGGTGGGATTTGAGGTGCTAGAACCCCAAAATCCACATCTATGCTGTGGATCCGCAGGCACCTATAACCTGATGCAACCTGAGCTGTCACAAGAATTAAAATCGCGTAAAGTCAAAACGTTACATGCGATTACGCCTGAAATTATCGCCGCAGGGAATATCGGCTGCATGGTGCAAATTGGCTCTGCAACATCTGTGCCCGTTGTGCATTCTGTGCAGCTTTTGGATTGGGCCACTGGGGGGCCAAAACCACAGGTTTAGGATAAAGTGTCAAAGGGATCACGATTGGGTCTAACTTTTGTCGTAAGTCATCTTTAAGTTTTAGGGTGTAATGAGGAGAGACCCGCGTGAGATTGATCACTGCTTTATTGTTTTTTGTGATGCCGGTTGCGGCGATGGCGGGTTCGCCACTCAAAGAGTTGAGTACAGGACAAGATAGCCACGGCTGGGAGGCTGTCGGCCGGCTTAATATTGATGGCCGGAAAATGTGTACGGGCGCGTTGATCCGAAATGATCTCATCGTGACGGCAGCGCATTGTCTTTATGATGATAAAACAGGTCGCCGTGTTAACCCACAGCGGATCGATTTTCTTGCGGGATTACGCCAAGGTCGGCCGATCGTTGTCGAGCGGGTTGAACGGGCGGTCATACATCCAAAATACCGCCATAAGGAAAATTTCATTCCGTTGAATGTACGCAATGATATTGCGCTATTGAAGCTGCGACATCCGATCCGAAACGCATCTATTCGCCCGTACCGTGTAGCCACTGGGGCCCAACGTGGTGATAAAGTGGGGATTGTTTCCTATGCGCGCAACCGCGCACTAACCGCCTCCGTTGAACGGGACTGCAAGATTTTATCACAGCAGTTTTCGTCTTTTGTCATGTCGTGCGAGGTGGATTTTGGGGCCTCTGGCGCGCCTGTGTTTCGCATGCGCAATGGGGAACCACAAATTGTTTCTGTGGTGTCTGCAAAGGCGGAGTTGGGTAAATTGCGGGTGTCACTTGGGGTGGATATTGCCAAATCTATTCAATTCATGTTGGAGCGCATGAATGCCAAACCCAATGGAATTTCACGGCCTGAACTGACGGATTTTTCCAAAACTGGGGCTGATAAAGGGTCAAAGCGCCCAGTTGTGCGACGTATGCTTAACCCGAGCCAAGGCGGTGGAGCTGGCGCAAAATTTGTGCGTCCAAAGGGGACGGATAAGTAAAATTACTGTCCTCGAAATAGGCCCGTCTTGAAATTCTCAAGTGGTCTTCTTACGTTTCATTCATGGGTGCTGTTACAGGCCCATTGAAATGGCCCGTCTTGGGCTGATGTTGCTCAAAAGAGGATATCTTATGCGAAATTTTGACCTTTCACCTTTGTATCGTGCCACGGTTGGCTTTGATCAAATCGCCGATCTTATGGACCGCGTGATGGCTGCTGATACACCAAATAATGCTTACCCGCCCTATAACATTGAAAAACTTGCTGATGACGAATGGAAAATCTCCATTGCGGTTGCTGGGTTTTCTGAAACCGAACTGGGAATTGAACAGCGCGAGAATGCGCTCATCGTGGCGGCCCGCAAAGAAAAAGACGACACTGAGCGGGTGTTTTTGCACCGCGGGATTGCCACGCGGGCTTTTGAACGGCGGTTTCACCTCGCGGATCATGTGCGGGTAACAGGCGCCTATCACAAAGATGGCATGTTGCATATTGATCTCGTGCGGGAGGTGCCAGAGGCGCTTAAACCGCGACGTATTGAAATCGCGACGGGGGAAACCGTGTCTGGGAAAAAAATCGAAACTGTCGAAACATAATTCCCAAATAGGATGAAAAAAGGCGCAGCGTTGACTGCGCCTTTTTTGTTTATTTCTGCAACGATTGTGCAAGCCGCATCAGGCGTATGGCCTCTGTGCGGTAGCCATAAGGATCATCGCCTTTGGCCCCATTGGCCAACTCTATTGCGGCGCTTAAATCCCAATTTTGAATATATGTGGCGCCCTTAAGAATTTGGCCAAACCCAGCAATGGCTGTTGCAAATTGCACATCCGCAGAGGCAGGTGTGATTTCATTGATAATAGGCGTGTCGATTAAGGTGCTTTGTGTGGCCCCTGGTCGTTTATAGCGCATCTTGAAATGCCCAATTTCTGCCGTGTCGCCCCCCGTCTGGGCGGGCTTTTGATAGCGCAGCGCATCATTGAGAACCGCAGGGGATCCAACGGGGGTGATTTCATACAACGCGGTGACTTGGTGGCCTGCGCCAATTTCGCCCGCGTCCTTTTTGTCGTTGTTGAAATCTTCACGATTTAGCGCGCGGGTTTCATATCCAATAAGCCGGTATTCCGCGACCACATTTGGGTTGAACTCAACTTGAATTTTGACATCATTTGCCACAGGGAAAAGTGCGCCAGAGACTTGATCAACAAGCGTTTTTTGCGCCTCTTGCAAACTGTCAATATGGGCGGCAATGCCATTGCCGTTTTGGGCAAGGGTCTGCATGATTGCGTCATCAAAATGCCCAAGGCCAAAGCCTAGGACTGATAAATAGGTGCCGCTTTCACGTTTGGTGGAAATGAAGGATTTGAGGGCCTCTTCGCTTTCAAGTCCTACGTTGAAATCCCCGTCGGTTGCGATCATGACGCGAGAAATTTCCCCATCTTTTGCCATGGTTTCCGCCGTTTGATAGGCAAGTTTGAGCCCGGCTTCACCTGCGGTGCTGCCGCCTGCGGCCAGTTGATCAAGTGCGGCCTTGATTTTTTGCGGCTCAGACGCGGAGGTCGGTGATAGCACAAGCCCAGCAGAGCCTGCATAGGCCACGATGGCGATTTCATCTTCGGGACGTAGTTTCGCAAGCATGATATCGAGGCTTTGCTTCAAAAGAGGCAGCTTTTGCGGGTCTTGCATGGAACCTGATGTGTCCACCAAAAAGACCAGGTTCAAAGGCGGTAAGTTTTCTGTTGCGGGACGTTTGGCCTGAAGCCCGATCTGGAGCAATTGTGTTTCAGGGTTCCACGGTGTTTTCGTGACCGAAATATGCGCGGCGAGCGGATGATTATCCGTTGGAGCGGCGTAATCATATGGAAAATAATTGACCATTTCCTCAACGCGAACGGCATCTTGCGGGGGCAATTGACCGCGATTTACGGACATGCGCAATTGGCTATAGGAGGCGGTGTCGACATCGGTTGAAAATGTGGACACTGGATTGTCTTGAACAGTTTTGACGGCGTTTTCTGTCGCCGTGGCGAAGGTTTTATCCTCTCTTTCTTGCATGATCGGGGGCTCAGGAATGGGCCGCGTAAGCGAAGGTGATGCAAGGCTATGTTCCGCCATTTTTGAACGCTTTTGAAGCGTTATCCCATTTGGGACCGGTTCCATTGAGACATGAGGAGACGGCAAAATGTCATATGTATCGGGTAGGATTTCCCCTTGCACGTCCGCTGATGTTTCAGAGGCCGCATTTGAAGAGATCTCGGGTGAAGGTCCGGTGCTAAGAGGTGACGTATTCGGAGATGTAACCATATAAAATCCAACCCCGATTGCCACAATAGATGTGGTCATCGCAGCGATTGTTTTTGGGCGAAATAGCTGTTTCATTGCAAAAAATCCTTTCATCAACAGCCCCAATTCTTTGGAGCTTTCAGATGTAAGACGTTCAGAAGATGCCATTCCTTGGCTGTCGCCTAAAGTTTTTTGCGCATTTTCCATGGCAAGCCGAATATGTGCCGCTTTGGTGTTCTCATCTGGGCGGGGTGTCGCCGCATCCATGGCAGATTTTAGCGTGTTGAGAGGATCATGTGTCATTGGTTTTCCTCCTGATCTTTCAGGACTTTAAGGCGTTTTTTTGCGTCGGAGATGCGCCAGCTGATGGTGCCTTCTGAGACGTTTAAAATTTCGGCGGCATCTTTGTGGCTGAGATCGCCATCCAAGATAAGCGCAAGCGTGTCACGCAACGTATCGGGCAGTTCGGCCATGGTGGTTGAGAGCCACTGAAGCCGCGCGCGGTCTTCGTCAATAACGGCGATGCGGTTGCCTTCCCAATCGCCCCAACCTTGGGTCGCGGTCGCATACCGCGCGCGTGCGCGCCGCAGGTCGTGGGCCTTATTGACCACCAACCGATAAAGCCAGCTCGTGAATTTAGCCCGCCCCTCAAAATGTTTGAGCTTCATGGGCAACATGGCGCAGACATCTTGGGTGAGGTCTTCGGCATCGGCCTTACTCCCCATCAAACGAAAGGAAAGCGCAAAAATGCGGTCATAGTGGCGCTCAATCAGGTTGCCAAAGGCCTGGATTTCCCCTGATAGGGCCGCTTTGATTAAGGTTTCATCAGTGTCAATCATCATGTTCATATTGACTATGACGTTTGAACTGGGTCAATCCTTGGCCTGAATAATAATTTATTTTAAGGATCGCAGATGGATTATGATGATGCCTATGCAAATGGGGCCTACATTTCAGGGGCTGATGCGTTTCCCGATCGTTGGATGGAGGCCGCAGACGCATTTCGCGTGCGCGAAAACATTGCGGGGCGCATTCGGGTGAATTTGCCGTATGGGCAACATGAGCGTCAGTGTTTTGATCTTCTTTATCCTGATGGAAAACCCAAAGGCGTGATGATCTTTGTGCATGGGGGCTATTGGCTTGATTTTGACAAGTCCTATTGGTCGCATTTTGCAAAAGGCGCGCTTGAGCATGGATGGATGGTTGCGGTGCCGTCCTATCGGTTGGCGCCTGAGGTGCGGATTTTTGAAATTACCCAAGATATCGCGGCGGCCGTGACGGAAATTGCAAATATGACGGTTGGCCCCATTGTGCTCACGGGGCATTCGGCGGGTGGGCACCTCGTTGCGCGGATGAATTGTCCTGATGTGGATCTTTTGGATGAGGTCAGGGATCGGATCCAAAAGGTTGTTCCGATTTCACCTTTGGGGGATTTGGCGCCGCTACGACACACCAAAATGAATGAAAAATTCATGATGGATGCGCTTGAGGTGTTGGATGAAAGCCCGATTACCTATGACCCAATCGCGCCCGTTCATATTTGGGTTGGCGCCAATGAACGCCCTGCCTTTGTCGCCCAAGCCTCGGACCTTGCCACTGCGTGGGACTGTCCCATAACGCTTGATCCTGATCGCCATCATTTTGATGTGATCAATGGGCTGGAGGCCCCAAATCACGCCTTGATGGCCACCTTACTTAGCGAAGATTAAACGCATCCGCCCATGTCGGGAGGGTATCCCCAGAGGCGGCTTTGGCGTGATACACACCGCGGGCAATGGCGCGCGACATGGCAACCGCCGCCCCATGGCCAAGGCGAAGAGGATCAAAAACCGGATCAGGGGGCGTGATTTCACCCGTGGAGACCGCAAAAATCAGATCCCCATCAAATGGCGTATGGGATGGCACAATCGCCCGCGCGAACCCGTCATGTGCAGCCGTAGCCATGCGTGTGGCTTGGGCTTGTGTTAACGCCGCATCGGTTGCGATAATCGCGATTGTGGTGTTTTGACCGAGTGCTGCTTCGGGGCGCGGTTCGCTTTGAGGGTCAAAGTTTTGCCCCATGCCCAAACCGCCAAACTCAGCGTTCATTTCAAAAGGAGCGGCCCAAAACCGACCATCGGCCATATGCACGTCGCCAAGCGGATTTACCGCCACCAGCGCCCCAATCGTCACCCCGCATTCCAGCACCACAGAGGCCGATCCAAGCCCCCCTTTAAGTGTCCCTGCTGTTGCGCCAAGTCCTGCGCCCACAGTCCCGATTTCAAATTCGGGAGAGGCTGCGACTAACGCCTCTTGGCCTAAAGTCTTATATGGATTTTCGGACCAGTTTTTATCGCCACCGTTTAAAAGGTCAAACAAAATGGCACCTGGCACAATCGGGACATTTTGCCCGCCCACATCAAATCCGCGTCCTTGTGCGCGAAGGGCATCGGCAACGCCTGAGGCGGCATCAAGCCCAAAGGCAGATCCGCCAGATAGGACAAGGGCATCAACCTCTTGCACCATTTTATCTGGTTGCAAGAGATCGGTTTCGCGGGTCCCAGGCGCCCCACCCATCACGTTCACCGCAGCCGTGAAGGGCCGTGATGCCGTGAGAACGGTGGTGCCTGTTTTGATGTGATCATCATGGGCGTTCCCGACCACAAGCCCCGCGACATCGGTGATGAGATTGCGCGCTCCGACCTTCATTAGATACACCTCCCGCCATCAACTTCCATGGCGACACCTGTGATCATGGCGGCGTCGTCAGAACATAAAAACGCGGCTGCGTTGCCCATGTCTTCGGGGGTTGAAAACCGCCCAAGTGGAATGGTGGACAAGAATTTCGCGCGGACTTCTGGGGTGTCTTCACCCATGAATGATTTGAGAAGCGGTGTTTCGCCCGCCACGGGGTTGATCGCGTTGACGCGCACACCAAAAGGGGCGAGTTCAACAGCCATGGCGCGGGTTGCGGTGATCATCCAGCCTTTGGAGGCGTTATACCAGCTCAAATTTGGGCGCGGTGAAACGCCAGCCGTGGAGGCCACATTCAAAATGGCCCCACTTTCTTGGGCTTTCATCAGAGGGACAATATGTTTGGCCGCGAGGTAAACAGATTTGGTATTCACGGCAAGAACGCGGTCAAAATCCTCCTCTGAAATATCTTCCATAGGGGCAGGGAGGTGCGTGACACCTGCATTGTTCACGAGGATATCAATCCGCCCAAAAGCGGTGATCGCGGCATCGCGCATGGCGATGACATCTGCGGTGTCCGCCACATTTGCGGTGCAAGCAACGGCACCGATTTCCTGTGCGATGGACAACGCGGCATCGCCGTTGATATCCACGACCAAAACCTGCGCGCCTTCGGCTTTGAATTTTCGGGCGATGCCGGCGCCAAAACCAGACCCTGCACCTGTTACAATTGCTGTTTTTCCCTGAAGTTTCATGATGTCACCCGTGATGTGCTGCGATGGTTTTGACATGGGAAAATCCATAGAGGGCCTCGAAGCCTTTTTCGCGCCCGTGTCCTGATTTTCCGACCCCGCCAAAGGGGAGTTCGACGCCGCCAGCTGCGCCATAGTTGTTGATGAAAACTTGCCCTGCCTGGATGGCTTTGGCAAGCCGCATTTGACGGCCTCCATTTTCGCTCCAGACGGAGGCAACAAGGCCAAAATCGGTGCCATTTGCGATTGCGATGGCGTCCTCTTCGGTGTCAAAAGGAATGATGACTTGCACTGGGCCAAAGATTTCCTCTTGGGCGAGGCAATGATCGTGCGGCACATCCGCAAAGAGCGTTGGGCGCACATAATGCCCGCCATCTGGTGCGTCTTCGGTGATTTCACCTTGCGCGACACAGCTTAGGTCGCGGCCCTTTTCTAAATATCCAGTCACGATTTGTTTTTGTGCTTCAGAAATAAGAGGCCCAACATTGAGATCAGAGACCGCAGGCCCAACACGAAGGCTGCGGTAACGCGCGGCCATGAGATCGCGCACTTTTTCATAAACGCCGCGTTGTACGAGGATCCGTGACGAGGCTGAACAGGTCTGACCTGCGTTTTGAATGCCTGCATTCACCAAAAACGGCAGCGCCCTTTCAAGGTCCGCGTCATCAAACACGATTTGCGGGGATTTGCCGCCCAATTCCAATGTCACGGGCACGACATTTTGGCCTGCGGATTGTTGAATGAGCCGCCCCACATTGAGGGACCCCGTAAACGACATATGATGGACATTGGGATGCCCAGAAAGCGCCGCCCCTGCTTCTTCGCCAAGGCCCGTTACGATGTTGAGCACCCCATCTGGTAGCCCCGCTTCTTGGGCGATATGCCCGATGGCGAGCGCCGTGAGGCTGGCTTCTTCGGCGGGTTTCAACACACAGGCATTGCCCATGGCAAGGGCCGCGCCGATCGAACGTCCGATGATTTGCATTGGATAATTCCACGGCACAATATGCCCCGTCACGCCATGTGGTTCACGAAGCGTGTAAACGGTGTAGCCATCCATATAGGGGATGGTTTCGCCGTGAACTTTATCAGCAGCACCTGCGTAAAATTCCATATAGCGCGCCAATGCAATGACGTCGTTGCGCGCTTGGCTAAGAGGTTTTCCCACATCCAAGCTTTCGAGCATGGCCAGCGTATCGATTTTCGCGAGGGCGATTTCGCCAATTTTGGCTAAAATGCGCGCGCGTTCAATCGCGGTGGTGCGGCCCCATGGACCCTTTCGCGCCGTGTTGGCGCTTTCAACGGCTGCATCAATATCTGCGGCTGTGCCACGTCCGATTTTGGCAATTTCGCCACCTGTGGATGGGTCAAGTACGGGGAGGGTATCGCCAGATTGGGCGGTGACCCAAGCCCCATCAATGAGGAGTTTTGAGCTGTCAAACCAAAGGAGATCCGTCATGTTCATTTTGCGTTCCAATCATCAGGGATGCGCGGCGCGGCCGCCATCAAGGTTTTTGTGTAGGGGTTTTTCGGGGTGTCAAATATCATATCTGTTGGGCCGTGTTCGACGATTTTTCCAGCTTGCATGACCAAGATACGATCGCTGATCGCGCGCACCACACTCAGGTCATGGGAAATGAAAAGATAAGACAGGCCGAGGCTCTGTTGTAAATCCGCCAGAAGATCCAAAATCTGTGCGCGCACGGAGACATCAAGCGCGGAAACGGCCTCATCTAGAATGATCAATTTCGGGCTGAGGATCAGCGCGCGGGCAATGGCAATGCGCTGACGCTGACCGCCAGAAAATTCATGGATGTAGCGGTCCATGCACTCAATGGGCATGTGCACGGCTTTTAGGACCTCTTTGATATGCGCACTGGGATCTACAAGCGGTGTGTCGCGCAAGAAAAGAGGCTCGGCCACCAGTTTGGAAACCTTGTGACGTGGATTGAAGCTCCCATAGGGGTCTTGGAACACGACTTGCATTTTTCGGCGCAAATCAGCCTCCATGTGGCGGCCTGCTTCGACCTTGGTGCCGTCAAGGGTAATGGCGCCACCTTGCAAGGTTTCGAGACCCAAAATGGCCCGTGTGAGGGTGGATTTCCCACAGCCAGATTCCCCGACTAAGCCAAGGCACTCGCCGCGGTTGAGCGTGAAACTAACCTGATCAACCGCGCGAAATTTTGGAGGCGGTCCAAAGAGCGCCGTACGGGGTAGATTATAATCGCGCACGGCGTTTTCCACGGTCAAAAGCGGTGTATCATGGGGGATGATTTTACGCTTTGGCACATGGCCGGAGGCTTCAAGCAGGGCTTTCGTATAAGGATGCGTCATCGCGGTGAAAAGTTGCTTTGTCGGCCCCGTTTCAACGATTTCACCGGATTTCATGACGCCGATATGATCGGCCATTCCTGCCACCACGGCCAGATCATGGGTGATCAACAGAAGGGACATATTTTCTTCGCGCACAAGATCCTTTAGGAGGTCCAAAATCTGCGCTTGGGTGGTGACATCAAGGGCGGTTGTGGGTTCATCCGCGATCAAAAGTTTCGGGCGAAGGGCAATCGCAAGGGCAATGGACACGCGCTGGCGTTGGCCACCAGATAGTTCGTGGGGATAGCGGGTGAGGGGAAATTCATCCTCAGGCAAGCCAACACGCGTGAGCTTTTCACGCGCGATACCATAGGCCTCTTTGCGTGTCGCCGCGCCATGGATGAGGAGTGTTTCAGCCACTTGATCGCCAATGGTTTTCACGGGGTTGAGCGCGGTCATCGGTTCTTGGAAAATCATTGATATGTCATTGCCACGCAGGGCGCACATGTCTTTTTCGGAGGCGTCTAAAAGGGATTGATCTGCAAATGTGATCCCACCTGTGAGGGTTGAGCCGCGTGGACAAAGCTGCATGATGGCAAGTGAGGTGAGGCTTTTGCCTGATCCGCTTTCCCCAACGAGGCCAAAGATTTCTCCTTTGGGGATATCGAAGGACACGTTTTTTAAAATTGGGGTGCCATGGATCGAGAGTGAGAGGTTCGAAAGGGTGAGCATCTAGCGGTCCCTCCGAAGGCGCGGGTCCAAAATATCACGGAGCCCATCCCCCATTAGGTTCAAGCCCAGCACGATGAGGATAATTGCCAGCCCCGGTAAAATCGCGAGGTGAGGGTGCGAATAAAAAAATGTTTGGCTTTCTGCGAGCATCCGGCCCCAGCTGGGCGTGGGAGGTTGGGCACCAAGCCCGACATATGAAAGCCCTGCCTCAGCCAGAATACCAAGGGAAAACTGGATTGTGCCTTGCACGATCAAGAGGTTGGAAATGTTTGGTAAAATGTGTTCAACCGATATGCGAGTTTTGTTTTTCCCCGCGACACGCGCCGCCATCACATAATCCAACGTCCAAAGCGAAAGCGCGCCGCCACGGGCCACACGGGCGAAAACAGGGATGTTGAATATGCCAATGGCGATGATTGCATTCACCGCAGAAGGGCCAAAAACCGCGGTGATTAAGATGGCGATCACGAGGCTTGGGAAGGCAAAGATCAGGTCATTTCCCCGCATTATGATTTCATCAAAAATCGATCCGCGCCATGCCGCAGCCAAAAGCCCGAGAGGCACGCCAACACCGATGCCAATGCCAACGGCCACGATGGCCACCGCAATGGAGGTGCGCGCGCCAACCATCAAAAGTGATAGGATATCGCGGCCATACTGATCCGTGCCCAAGAGATAGCCATCCCCCATAGCTTTGAGGCGATTGGGGATGTCGGTATCGATCACATCATGAGGTGTCCACAGAAACGACACGACCGTAAGTAGGACAAAAAATCCAACAAGGATCCCCCCAATTATGAGCTGTACAGGACGGTTCATCGGCCCCTGCGCAATCTGGGGTCGACCCATGCGTAGGCCAGATCGATCAAGAATGTGACCATGATGACGGCAAAGACCAGCAACATGACCACGCTTTCAACAGTGATGAGGTCGCGTTGGGTGATGGCTTGGAAAATCAAACGTCCAAGGCCCGGGAGAAAGAAGACGTTTTCGATGATGATGGCGCCTGCCAAAAGAAAGGAAAACTGTAGCCCGATGATGGTTAAAACTGGGATGAGCGCATTGCGAAGCGCGTGTTTGCGCAGAGCTTGGGCTTGGCTCAACCCTTTGGCGCGTGCGGTGCGCATGTAGTCTTGGTTTAACGTTTCAAGGAGTGAGGAACGCATGACACGGGCCAAGATTGACGCCTGTGGAAGTGCGAGCGCAATCGCAGGGAGCAGCAAGGATTTAAGTCCCAGCAAAAGCCCTACATCCCAGCCGGGAAAGCCGCCCGCGCTAAAGAGGCGGTATTTGATGGCGAGGATAAAAACGAGGATCACACCAAACCAAAAATTGGGAATGGCAATGCCCAGTTGTGTAAATCCCATGATGGAATAATCGGCCAATCGGCCACGGCGCGCGGCTGCGATCATGCCAATGGGAAAGGCAATAAGGATGGATAGGGTAAGCGCAAAAAGCGCAAGCGGCACAGACACCCAAAGGCGCTGTGAAATAAGTTCAGCCACAGGGGTGCGGTAGGTATAGCTCATCCCAAAATCACCGTGGAGCATCCCCGTTACCCATCCGATATAGCGCGCGGGCAAGGACTGATCTAAGCCAAGTTCATGACGCAGGGCCGCGACCGTATCATCAGCGGCATTGAGCCCGAGCATGAAGGATGCAGGATCGCCTGGAATGACCTCAACCATCGCGAAAATCACGAGGGAAGCCGCAAGCAGGCTCAAGATCAACGAAAGGAGGCGTTTGCCAAAATAGTGCAGCATAAGGGGAGGTTATTTGGAAGCGTGCAAGAGCGAAAGCAAAAAGTGAAAAGGCGCCCGATATGGACGCCTTTTCCTTTAGATGGGGCCGGTATTAGTTGGACCAGCTTACGCCAGTTAGATCATTGGCCTGTGTTGGCGCATTGGCCCAAAGGCCTTGGATGCGGGCATCAGCAACACCTGTTTTGGCAAGCTGGAACAAATACCCATTCACGTAATCATCCGCGATGATTTTTTGCGCTTCTTTGTTGAGCTCTGAGCGCATTGCAGGGTCCGATGTGACAGCACGTTTAGCAATCAAATCTTGGAACGCCTTGTTATCATACTGAAAATAGTAATCCGGATTGGCATAGATGTTGATGTCGTTTGGCTCTGTATGGCTCACGATGGTGAGGTCAAAATCCTTGCCTTTAAACACGGTTTCGATCCACTGGGCCCATTCGACATTGGTGATTTCGGTCTGAATGCCAACATTGCGAAGCTGGGCTGCGATGACTTCACCGCCACGGCGCGCATAGGGTGCAGGCGGCAGAGCAAGGCGCAAAGTGAGGTTTTCTTGACCCGCTTCTTTGAGAAGGGTCTTGGACAGTTCAGGATCAAAATTTGAGTGCCCTGTGAAATCGACATAATCGGGATGATGCGGCGCAAAATGCGTGCCAATCGGTGTGCCTGCGCCATTCATCGCGCCGTCGATGATTTCTTGGCGGTTGATGGCATGGGCGATGGCTTTGCGCACACGCACATCCGCGAGCGCCCCTGATTTGTTGTTCGTCGACAAAATGGTTTCGCCTTCGGTGGAGCCTTGGATCACAGCAAAGCGCGGATTGGCCTCAAACTGTGCGAGCGTCTCTGGCGCGGGGTAGTTTGGAAAGGCTTGGACATCGCCTGCCATCATCGCCGCAAAGGCGGCGTTTGGGTCACCGATGAACTTAAATGTCGCCCCTGCAAGGGCTGCGTTTTCGCCCCAATAGGCGTCGTTACGCGTGATGTCGACACGGTCGCCTTTGATCCAATCCTTGAAGACAAATGGCCCCGTACCCACAGGGTGGGTCGCCGCCGTTTCAATGCTCTCTGGTGCCACGATAACCGCATCGCCCCATGCCATGTTGAAGGGGAAATTGCCGTTTGGCTCTGAAAGCGTAACCTTAACCGTATGGGCGTCTACAACATCAACGGCTTCGATCCCTTTGAAAAGCGCCTTTTGTGCGTTGGCGCTGTCTTCGGCACGGGCGCGGTCGAGTGAAAATTTCACATCCTCCGCATCCATTGTGGTGCCGTCATGAAATGTCACGCCGTGTTGCAAATGAAAGGTATAAGTTTTGCCGTCTTCGGACACATCCCACGTTTTGGCCAAGGCAGGGTTCACCGCGCCATCTGCGCCAAACCGTGTGAGGCCTTCGAAAATATTCGCATAGACCACTTCGTCAATCGCGGCGGCAGCACCTGCGGTTGGATCAAGGTTAGGTGGCTCAAGCACCATCCCAAGCGTCAGGGTGTCATTTGCGGCAAAGGCCGCCCCAGTGGTGAGCGCAAAAGCTGCGACAGTTGTTTTAAGGTGTTTGAACATGTGTGTTCCTCCCAGTTGTGCCGATCTACGGCAAAAGCAATTTTTCAAGCGCCCGCCCCATGACTTTGGCGCTATCGATCATATCATCAATACCAACCCATTCATCAGGTTGGTGGGCAAGGTCCAAAACACCAGGCCCATAAGCGATGCAGTTTTTAAGTTTCCCGATCCGATCAATGTGTTTTTGATCATAGGTGCCGGGTGACACGACAAATTCCGCAGGCGCCCCTAGAATTTCCTCAATCGCGGCGCTGACCGTGGTGACGATGGGCGCGGTTTCATCGGTCATGGAGGGCTGAACCTCAAAGAGGTCCTTGATCTCGTATTCAAATTCGGGACGGTCGGCTTTGACCTTCTCCAATAGACGTGTGACTTCGGCTTTGACCTCATTGATGTCTTCTTCAATGAGGAACCGGCGGTCCAAAATAATGCGACACCGATCCGCGACACATGGCGCGGGAAGCCCCGTGTAATCGGGGTCTTGTTCGGCCTCACCCCCATGAATGGAGTTGATGTTGAGCGTCGATTGTTTGGCGCCTTCCGGGATGACGGGCATATCGGTGCGTTTTGTCGCCAAAAGCGGGTAAAGCGTGCGTTCAATTTCTTCGAGAACGGCGCCCATATGACGAATAGCGCTGTCACCTAAAAAGGGCATCGATCCATGGGCAATGCGGCCTTTGGTTTCGATTTCCGCCCACCACACCCCGCGGTGGCCAAGACAAATACGGTCTTTGTGCAACGGTTCGGGGATGATCACATGTTGCACGCGCTCAGGGTTGAAATAGCCCTTTTCGGCCAAATAGGCGACACCGCCATAGCCGCCGCTTTCTTCGTCCGCGGTGGCACTGATTTCGACGGCGCCTTTGAAATTGGGATGGGTATCGATGAAGGCTTCGACGGCAATAATTGAGGCGGCTAAACCGCCTTTCATATCACAGGCCCCACGGCCATAGATTTTGCCATCTTCAATTTCACCACCAAAGGGATCTTTGGTCCAGCCATGGCCAACCTCAACCACGTCATGGTGGCTGTTGAAATGCACAAGATCACCATCGCGGGCACCGCGGTAAGTGGCAATCACATTCCAGCGCGGATACTCGCGGCTATCGGCAGGGGCGCCTTCTGCGCGGATCATTTCCACATCGAAGCCTTTGGGACCAAGACGATCCGCGATGTAGCTACAGATTTCGCGGTAATGTCGGCCAGGTGGGTTGAGCGTCGGGATGCGGATCAAATCTTGGCAAAGACGGATCAAATCAGCACGGCGCGCGTCAATTTCTGTGAGTAAAACATCAGACATAGCAAAAGCCTAGCGGCGTGCCAGAGATGCTGCAACCGCAAAATGAAGCGGTGTGGGGGGAGAATGTTTCACCTATTCCCTATGGAAAACACGCGACGGACACCCTATGTATGGGGCCAAGCAGTGATATGGGGATAGATCATGACGTTCATAAAATGGGGATTTTTGGGGTTTATCGCCCTCATGATCGTGAGTGTTTTCCACTACTCCTTGCCGCAACATGACGTGGTGCGCATCACGGGTACCGAAATCATTCGACAAGATTTCTCAGGCCTCAATCGGTTTTTCTATGCCCAACAAGACAGCGGCACATCCAATGTCGCCAACCGTGATCTGCGGTTGATTAATTCGGCGTATGACAACAACAAACCCATGGTGTTTCGTAACGAAGATACCGGTTTTGGGTGGCCGTTTTTCTTTAAATTTGACAGCTCAAACATTCATGCGGTGGCAGAGGATTTGAAATCCACACGCGAAGCGCCGCAATGGGTGGTAATCCGCCATTATGGTTGGCGCAATGAGTTTTTGTCGATCTACCCGAATGTGACATCAATGTGGGCGGTGGATGGTCCCGATGTGCGGATCATTCCATGGTTTAAAATTATCTTTTTCTTCTTGTTGCTGACATTTTTGGGCTGGCTCCGTCGATTGTGGGTTCGGTTTCGCGAAGCGCGCATCGACCCCGTGATCGAAGATGTGTCCGAAGCATGGGATGTGGTGGATGATAAAGCGGACGCCGCCTATAGCAACGCCAGCGGTTTTTTTAGCCGGATGAAGGCTAAACTCGTTGGCCCCAAACGCTAGCTATTCCCCATAAGGGACCCAGATGTTTTTCACATCTGTTGCCTGTGCGAGAAACGTTTTTGCATCAAGTAAGGACCAATCGGTTACACGGCTGGTATTGACCCAAGTGCGTTTCAAATTGCCGGCACTGCGCCGTTCGATATCTGCGCTGATGTCGCTTGAGGAAAAACTCCAGACAGCGTCCACATTGAGATGATCTGCCAGTGTTGCTGCAAGCTCTGCGTGGGATCCCGTGATGATATTCACCACACCTGCGGGCACATCAGAGGTGTCCAAAATTTGATAGAAATCCGTCGCCGCGAGAGGGAACGCTTCGGAGGGGACAAAAACGCCCGTATTTCCCATGGCAATAATCGGCGCCATGGTGGCGACAAGCCCCAAAAGAGGGGCCTCATCCGGGCAAATCACACCAATGGTGCCCAAGGCTTCGTTCATGGCAATTGCGATGCCGCGAATGGGTACACCATGGGCTTGACCGTCATATTTATCGGCCCATGCCGCATATGTGAAAAGCGTATCAATCGCGGCGTTTACTTCTTTTTTGCCGCCTGTGCCGCCTTGCATCGTGTTGAGGCGTTCTGCGAATTCACCTGCCCGTGCGGAGAGGTTTTCCGCAATGTAATAGAGGATTTGCGCGCGCAAATGGCCCGTGGTTTTGGCCCATGATGTGGCTCCTGCGGCTGCTTCGACTGCGTTTCGGATGTCTTTACGGCTACCAATGCCGACATGGCTGATCATGTTTCCTTTCGGACCATAAATGGCACGTGAATAGCCGCTATCGGGGCGTGTTTGTTTGCCGCCGACATAGAATTTGGCCGTGCGATCAAGGGGATCTACCGTGGCACCGTCACCCTCAAACGCGGTAATTTTTGTAATTTTCTTGCGGGTTTCTTTTGGCTTCGTATAAGCCGAGAGGCCTTCCCAACCGCCTTCACGGCCAAAGCCGCTTTCGCGTTTGCCGCCAAAGCCCGCGGCCGCATCAAATAGGTTGGTGGCATTGACCCACACAACGCCCGCGCAAAGTTTAGGCGCCATATCAAGGGCCAAGTTCACGTTTTCAGACCACACAGAGGCGGCCAAACCATAGCGGCTATTATTTGCGATCTGCGCGGCCTCTGCGGGGGTGCGAAATGTGGTTGCCGCCAAAACAGGCCCAAAGATTTCTTCTTGCATGAGCGGGGAGGAGGGGCTCAAATCCGTGACCAATGTGGGCGGGTAAAAATAGCCTGTCTCAGGCATGTCGCAAGGCGCGTGATAAAGGGTGCCTTCGGTGTTGTTGGCGACCATAATTTGCGCAATGGATTGGAGCTGACTTTGATCGACAATAGCCCCCACATCGATAGATTTATCGAGCGGATTTCCAACCCGAAGCGTCGCCATGCGCGCTTTTAGTTTTGCGTAGAAAACATCTGCGATGCCTTCTTGCACCAAGAGCCGCGATCCAGCACAGCACACTTGACCTTGGTTAAACCAAATCGCATCAACCAACCCTTCAACTGCACTATCAAGATCCGCGTCATCAAAGACGATATAAGGGGATTTCCCGCCCAATTCTAAGGTGAGAGATTTGCCCGTGCCGGCTGTTGCTTCGCGAATGCGTCGCCCAACGGATGTCGAACCCGTGAAGGCGATTTTATCGATATCCTTATGGGCCACAATCATTTCACCAACCGCGCCGTCGCCTGTGACGATGTTAATAACCCCATCTGGCACACCTGCTTCGCCACAAATTTTCGCAAACAAAAGTGCGGTGAGGGATGTGAATTCTGCGGGCTTCAACACAACCGTATTGCCCATGGCAATTGCAGGTGCGATTTTCCAAGCAAGCATCAGCATCGGGAAATTCCACGGAATGATCTGACCGCATACGCCCAAGGCTTCACGCTCAGGTAATTCACGCTCCATCAGCTGGGCCATGCCCGCATGGTAGTAAAAATGCCGCGCCACAAGCGGAATGTCGATGTCGCGGCTTTCGCGAATTGGTTTTCCGTTATCAATCGTTTCTAAAACCGCAAAAAGACGCGCATGTTTTTGCAAGAGCCGCGCCAGTGCATAGAGGATACGCGCCCGTCCATGGCCACCTAGTTTTGCCCATTTGTGTTGGGCTTTGCGCGCGGCTGTCACGGCGGTGTCGATATCTGATTGGCTGGCTTGCGTGAGGGTTGCAATCTTTTCACCTGTCGCGGGGGTTCGGGTTTCAAAATCCGCGCGGGGCTTTGTGAAACTGCCATTGATGAATTGACCAAATGCGCCATCATGGCGTTCAATCCAAGCACGCGCTTCGTTGTCACCTTCGAGGGCGGGGCCATAATCCATGGTGTTCATGATATCTTTGATGCTCATAATTTTACCCTATTGCGTGGCGGTGCGCGGCTGAATAACAGCCCGTGACGTGATGTTCGAGTTGGCGTTCAATGTCGCCTAGAAGCGATGACGCCCCAAAGCGAAAGAGATCGGGCGAAAGCCAATGATCGCCTAATTCTTCTTTAATGAGGCCGAGATAAGTGATCGCATCCTTGGCCTTGGAAATGCCACCCGCAGGTTTGTAACCCACACGCAATCCGGTGCGGGCGTAATAATCGCGAATGGCGCGGATCATGACGAGGCTGACAGGAAGCGTGGCGTTCACGCTTTCTTTGCCGGTTGATGTTTTAATGAAATCAGCACCCGCCAACATACAAACGCGGCTTGCACGCGCTACATTCCGAAGGCTCCCCAATTCGCCCGTGGCAAGGATTGCTTTCACATGGGCATCGCCGCAAGCATGGCGCATTTCAACCATCTCATCATAAAGTGCGCTCCAGTTGCCGGTCAAAACATGGCGCCGCGAAATGACGATATCGATTTCATCAGCCCCTGCTTTTACGCTCTCGCCGATTTCTGCGATGCGCAGCGGAAAGGGGGATAAACCCGCAGGAAAGCCCGTGGACACCGCAGCCACAGGAATGCCTGTACCACGCAGGGCCTCAACCGCCGTTTCCACCATATCGTGGTAAACACAGACCGCCGCAGTGGTCACATCGTCCACGCCAAGAGCCTTTTCCAAATCCGTGCGAAGGGGATGGGCCGCCTTGGCACAGAGCCTACGTACGCGCGCGGGGGTGTCATCACCTGAAAGGGTCGTCAAATCGATTAAGGTGATGGCCTTCAATAGCCATGCGGCTTGGAACTCTTTCTTGACGCTGCGCCGTGCAGGAAGCGTCGCGCAGCGGCGCTCAATCGCGGATGTGTTGGCCTGAGCCGATAGAACCCAATCCATGTCCAAATCCGAAATCGTATTGCGCGGCTCATGAATTTGCGGCAACTGCGCGTCAGCATTTTTTACAGTTAAGCTGTCAGATATGCGGTGCATGTGTCGGGTCCTCACGCTTCATCTTAGATGCGTAGGGTTGCAGGTTCAGCGCACCTAATCAAGGGGCAAAACGGCGCTTCTTTGTGGGGGGATTGCGGCGCATTTTCCCTTTGCCTGTGCCTGTGTTTTCAGGTAGCAGAGGGCAAGAAACACTGGGGGCTTCTATGACTTTTGATCGTTCTATTAAAATTGCACCATCGATCCTATCCGCGGATTTCGCGAATTTTGGCCAAGAAATTCAAGCCATCGAACGTGAAGGCGCCGATTGGGTGCATGTGGATGTGATGGACGGGCATTTTGTGCCGAACCTCACATTTGGCCCTGCGCTTTGCAAAGCAATCCGTCCGCATATCAAAACTGTGATGGATGTGCATCTGATGATTAGCCCCGTTGATCAGTATATCGAAGCCTACGCAGATGCGGGCGCCGATGTGATTTCCGCCCACTTTGAAGCGTCTTCGCATATTCACCGCACGATGCAAGCCATCCGCGGTGCGGGCGTCAAAGCGGGTCTTGCGCTTAATCCTGCGACCCCTGCGGAGGCGTGCGAATATCTGTTGGATCAAATTGACCTTATCTGTGTGATGACGGTGAACCCTGGCTTTGGCGGACAAAAATTCATCGCCAGCCAAATCGAAAAAGTCAAAAAACTCCGTTCGATGATTGGGGATCGCCCGATCCACATCGAAATCGACGGCGGCATGACGCCTGAAACAGCCCCTCTCATGGCGGCAGCTGGCGCAGATGTTTTGGTGGCAGGATCGGCCGTCTTTGGCGGCGGCTCCGTGGATAACGCGGGCGTTTATGGCAAAAACATCACGGCGATCCGTGAAGCTGCAGACGCTGCGCGGGGCTAGTGGTCTCGTACTCCGCCCCAAAGCGCGCTAAGGTAGGCGCATGTTGGAAACCGATCTCTACGCGCCCGTAAAAACGTTTCTCGAAACTCTGGGCTATGACGTGAAATCCGAAGTTGAGGATTGCGACGTTGTGGCCGTGCGCGGGGATGATCCGCCCGTGGTGGTGGAATTAAAGCTTACTTTAAACCTCGCGCTTTTCACGCAAGCCATTGACCGCCAATCCATGACGGATGCGGTTTACATTGCGGTGCCTCATAAAAAGGGTCGTGCGTTTCATGGGGCGCTTAAGGGCGGAAAGAAGCTGTGTCGTCGGCTGGGTTTGGGGCTGATTGTGGTGCAAATGGCGCGAAAAACACCGGTGGTGACCGTGGCTGTGGATCCATCGGAGTTTAAACCTCGTAAGCTAAAGAAACGCAAAGATGTGCTCTTGGGGGAATTTTATAAGCGCCAAGGGGATTTTAATACGGGCGGGCAAAACAAACGCATGGTCATGACGGCTTACCGCCAAGATGCGCTCCGTGTGGCGCAGGCATTGCAAGGGGGTGGCCCCAATCGCCCTGCGATTTTACGTGATATGTTGGATGTGCCCAAAGCAGCACCCATTTTGCAAGACAATCACTATGGCTGGTTTTTTCGTGTTGAACGCGGGATTTACGACCTAACAGAGACGGGGCATGGCGCGCTTATCACCCATAGAAACGTGCTAGATGCGCTCAACGCCACAGAGCAAACAGGCGCTCCATCTGAGGATTGAACAGAGATGACCGTATTAGGTTTTATCCTGTCGGCTTTGCGCATCTTGCGTCGGTTTTTGGGTGGTCGTTTTGTAAAATGGCACCTATAAAATAGGAAGTTTTGTTGGAGGGCCGTGTGAAAATCACGCTTGATCATGGATTTGGATTGCACAAAGATGCGGCATGTTTTGATGCCGCCTCCGAAGTCGTATCCGTGCA
>JBMYYE010000019.1:0-26831 GCA_049609065.1 Halocynthiibacter sp. | reverse complement strand
GTGCCTGTAATCGGGCGATCCGTTGGATTTGTCGCCTCATAAAACGCAAGCCCCGTTTCCCCGATTTTTATTTTCATTTCCCGTTGCGCAGGTTTAAAGCGCCACGGCATATCGCGTTCCAAAGAGGCGTCGAACCGTACTTTCATCGTCTGATCCAACACACGGTCCGCCCCAGCTTCTGCTGTGCTGGTTGTGCCACCAAAGCCAGTCGTCCGGCAAAACCAATCATAAAACGGCACCGACGCCCACGCGAGCGCACCCATAAGAACCACAACCGTCACGGTTTGATAGAGCGTTTTGGTGGTCGCCTTCATTTGGCTCATTCCGCTACACTTTCGCTCACAGGGGCGCGTGTGCCAGTGGTGTTGTAATCCCCACGGTTGGTTTTCGCGATGGTGAGCGCAAAGACCAAAATAACAAAGGCCAAAAGCGCCCCACCGACCCCAACATTGCGGCCAAAACGGCGTTTGTAAATTTCATGTTCTTCTTTGAAAGCCATCATACAACCTCAAGCCCATAATGGGATAGGAGCGCCGCTACCAAAAGCGCCAAGAAATGCGCGAATAGGTAAAGCAGCGATAATTTGAAAAAACGCCGTTCCACAGCGTGGTTATCTGCGGCGCTGTCGTCATCCGTGCGGCGTGCGATTTGCACCGCCCCTTTGATAAAGAGCGCATTGAGCACCAAAGACACCGCAAGGTAGAGCCAGCTGCCGATGGATGTAAACGCAACCCCAAGGGTCACCGGCGCCAATAAAAGCGTATAGGCTAGGATATGTTTGCGTGTCGCCGCGCGCCCATGGGTCACAGTCAACATTGGCACACCTGCGTCTTTGTAATCTGTTTTCACGAAAAGCGCCAAAGCCCAAAAATGCGGCGGCGTCCACATGAAGGTAATTGCAAACATCAAGAAGCTTTCAACCGAAATACCCCCCGTTGCAACCGCCCAACCGATCATAGGAGGAAACGCACCTGCGGCCCCGCCAATCACGATGTTATGCGGCGTGTACCGTTTGAGCCCCATAGAATAGATCACGACATAGAAGAAAATCGTAAAGGCCAAAAGCCCCGCCGCAACCGCATTTGATGCTAAGAAAAGCATCACAACCGCCATGATCGACAAGGTGATGCCGATGGCAAAGGCTTCTCCTTCGGTGACTTTCCCTGATGGGATCGGACGGCTTTGCGTCCGCTTCATCACTCGGTCAATATCTGCATCCCACCACATGTTGAGCGCCCCTGACGCCCCACCACCAATGGCGATGAAAAGGATGGACGCAAAACCAACAACCGGATGAACCGAGGTTGGCGCGACCAAAAGCCCAACAAAAGCCGTGAACACCACAAGCGACATAACGCGTGGTTTCAAAAGCGCAAAATAATCCCCAAAGCCGGCTTCGGCTTCAAAAGATCTGTTTTCATTGGTTGGATTTACGCTCGAATAGCTCACGTAAGGCTCCCTTTCCTACTGATAACATATCCTGATGGCGGGACGCGCTTCCTCCTCACGCGCCCCTCAGGACCCAAGGTTAATTCGCAGATGCGACTTTAACAGCTTGGGGAATATCTGCGTATTCTGCTTTCGCACCTTGGAGCCACGCCTCATAGGCTTCTGGGCTCACAGCTTTCACAGTGATCGGCATATAGGCATGGTCTTTGCCGCAAAGCTCAGAACATTGACCAAAGTAAACGCCTTCTTTTTCGACATTGAACCAAAGTTCAGCAATACGACCAGGAACGCCATCTTGCTTCACGCCAAAGGCTGGCATGGCCCAAGAATGGATCACATCCGCGCCTGTGACTTGCAACACGATGTCTTTGCCCACAGGCACAACCACGGCTGTGTCCGTCGCAAGCAAATAAAGATCGTCCGTATAACCGTTTTCAGCGAGCTCTTCTTTTGGCAACATGAAGCTGTCAAATGCGAACTCATGATCCACATATTCATAGCCCCAGTACCACTGATACCCAGTCGCCTTAATGGTCACATCCCCTTCTGGGATCGTTTGTGAGCTCATCAAAACAGGGAATGAAAACGCGCCGATAAAAATCAACACAATCACCGGAACAATGGTCCAGATGATTTCAATTGGCGTGTTATGTGTGAAGCGTGCAGGCTCAGGGTTGCTACGACGGTTGTAGCGCACCATGGTCCAAATCAACAAGATCAACACTAAAGCAACAATCGCAGCGCTGATCCAGTGCACGATTGAATCAAGTGATTGCAAATCCCGCGCGATATTTGTCACAGCAGGTTGAAAATCGATGCCGTTTTCAATTGGTTTCCCGATGATTTCGAGGTCCTGCAACGCCTGTTGTGCCATTGCGCTGGTCGCACCAAACACCAAAGATGTTGCCGCTAGCGTTCCTGAAAAAGCCTTTTTCAAGTTCATATTCCCTATCCTGTTCGCATTTTACGCGTTTCCAAAGCGTATTTTTCCGATTTAGAGCGGTTTCCCATTGTCTAATTTGGAATTGAAACCATATTAGCGCGGTAAGAACAAGATAGGGATGCGCGTCAAAGGGACGCTTTTTGTGATTTTATCACCAAAAGACAACATTCTTTGCCACGTTTCGTCAAAATTACAGGAAGCGACCATGTCAAACACCGGATTTAACCCATTTGAAACGCAACTCGACGCGGATCGGACGCTCCAAACCCTAAGGGATTCTCTCGCAGGAGCTGATGACGGGGAACTCTTCTTTGAGCGTCGCCGCTCAGAGGCCCTCGTCTTTGATGATGGGCGCCTCAAAACCGCAAGCTACGATGCGTCCGAAGGATTTGGTCTTCGGGCTGTGCGAGGCGAAACAACCGGCTACGCCCATTCAACCGAATTGTCCGATGCCGCCCTCAAACGCGCAAGCGCCACCGCGCGGCTCGCAGTGGCTGAAGGCGGCGGAACGCTTGACCTCGCGCCCCCGAAATCCAAATCCCGCCTCTATGCGGCCATTGATCCGATGGCAGATGCCTCCTTCCCTGTTAAAGTCGACACATTGCGTGAAATCGATGCCTTCGCACGGGATCTTGATCCGCGCGTCGTGCAAGTCAGCGCAACGATCGCCGCGTCAGTTCAAGACATTGAAATCATGCGCCCAGATGGCACGCGGCTTCGGGATACCCGCCCGATGGTGCGGGTGAATGTATCCGTTATTGTCGAAGAAAACGGGCGCCGCGAAGCAGGTGGGCATGGCTCTGGCGGGCGCATGCACCTCACCCCCTTTATTGAACGCAGCTCTTGGGAGGCTTCGACCCGCGAGGCCCTTCGCATTGCGCTCGTAAACCTTGATGCGGTGCCTGCGCCTGCAGGCCAGATGCAAGTTGTCCTTGGCGCAGGCTGGCCAGGCGTGTTGTTACACGAAGCCGTGGGGCACGGGCTCGAAGGGGATTTCAACCGCAAAGGCACCTCCGCGTTTGCAGGTAAAATCGGCCAACAAGTCGCCGCCAAAGGCGTAACCATTGTAGATGACGGCACGCTTAAGGATCGGCGCGGTTCCATCACAATCGATGACGAAGGCACGCCCAGCAACTGCACCACCTTAATCGAAGACGGCATTTTGGTTGGCTATATGCAAGACCGCCAAAACGCGCGCCTCATGGGGGTGGCGCAAACAGGGAACGGACGGCGCGAAAGCTTCGCCCATGCGCCCATGCCACGGATGACCAACACCTATATGCGCGGCGGTGATAGCGCGCCTGGCGATATCGTTGCCGATCTCAAAGATGGCATCTATGCCGTTGGCTTTGGCGGCGGTCAGGTGGATATTACAAACGGTAAATTTGTGTTTTCATGCACCGAAGCCTACCGCGTGGAAAACGGCAAAATCGGCGCGCCCGTTAAAGGCGCTACTTTGATCGGGGATGGGCCCGTTGCCATGAAACAAATCTTGGCCGTAGGCAATGACATGGCCCTTGATCCCGGCATCGGGAATTGCGGCAAAGCAGGCCAATGGGTGCCTGTGGGTGTCGGGCAGCCCACCCTCATGATTGACGGATTGACCGTTGGCGGCGCCGGCTAATTTTACCTCTTATTAACCAAATGTCTTGAGGATCGTTTCGCACTCCAAATGATTCTTAAGGCGTTTTCATGTCCGCATCTGATGATCTTTTTCAAACGCATGATATCTTCCCCCCAAATGGGGCGGAAGAAAAACGCGCATGGCTGCGCCTCATAAGGTCGCGCCGCGTTGGAGTGTCCACGTTTTTTCGCCTTCTCAAAGATCACGGATCCGCCGAAGAGGCCCTCAGCCAATTGCCGCAAATCGCCCGGCACGCAGGTGTCGATCGATATCAGCCCTTTGGCCGCAAAGCCGCGGATGCGGAACTCAAATCTGGTGCACAAGCAGGTGCGATCCTTTTGTTTTATGGGGATGCTCACTACCCTAAAGCCCTCATGAAATTGTCGGACCCTCCACCTGCGATTTGGGCCAAAGGCGATCTTTCGCATCTCGCACGGCCCATTGTTGCCCTTATCGGGGCGCGAAATGCATCCTCCAACGGGATGCGCATGGCGGGGCTTTTGGCCAAAACCCTTGGGGAAGCGGGCTATGTTGTCGCGTCTGGCCTTGCGCGTGGCATTGATACATCCGCCCATGCTGGTGCCATTGAAACAGGCACCATCGCCGTTTTGGGCGGCGGCGTTGACGATATATATCCCAAACAAAACGCGGCGCTTTATGGCCATATCGCGGATCGCGGCGTTCTTTTGTCAGAGTTCCCGATGGGCACCCCCGCACGTGCGCGCAATTTCCCGATCAGAAACCGGATCGTTGCTGGCCTTTCCCAAGCTGTGATTGTTGTCGAGGCCGCCGCGCGGTCCGGGAGCCTCAACACCGCACGCACCGCGCTTGATGAAGGGCGCGAAGTGATGGCCGTTCCCGCCCACCCGTTTGACGGACGCGGATTTGGCTGCAATGCGCTTTTAAAAGATGGCGCGGTCCTCGTGCGAAGTGCAAAAGATATCCTTGAGGCTTTGCCGTCTTCTCAACTCCCGTCTCCCGAACCGCACACCGATACCCTCAAACCCACATCTCCGAAAGCGGTGCAGAACCTTCATCAAATCATCCTTGATCGGCTCAACCCCGCGCCCATTTCCGAAGACAGCCTTATCCGCGATATGGACACTCCCGCAGATGTCGCTTTGCAAGAATTAACCAAGCTTGAACTTATGGGAAAAATCAAACGTCAAAACGGATCTGTCTGCTCGATTTAAATCTAAATTTGAGTTCCCCCTTGACGGATGCGGTAACAAAGATCATTTCATCCAACCAGATTTTATACGGGGGAACACCCCCCTTTTCGAGCACCCAAGAGGACGTTCATGCCTGTAGTCGTTGTTGAATCACCAGCCAAAGCCAAAACAATTAATAAGTATTTAGGTAATGATTACATAGTCTTGGCATCATACGGGCATGTAAGAGACCTCCCACCCAAAGATGGATCTGTCGACACAGATCATGACTTTGAGATGAAATGGGAAATCGCATCTGATTCGAAAAAACACGTCAAAGCCATCGCAGATGCGCTTAAAGATGACAACGAACTGATCCTCGCGACCGACCCCGACCGCGAAGGCGAAGCCATCAGTTGGCACCTGCAAGAAGCGCTCACAAAGCGCAAAGCCATTAAGAAAGACACCCCCGTTAGCCGTGTGGTTTTCAACGCCATCACCAAATCTGCGGTGACAGAAGCCATGGCGAATCCACGCGAAGTCGACATGGAGCTGGTCGAAGCCTATCTCGCACGGCGCGCGCTTGATTATCTCGTTGGGTTCAACCTCTCGCCTGTGTTGTGGCGCAAATTGCCAGGATCGCGTTCTGCGGGTCGTGTTCAATCCGTTTGTCTCCGCCTGATTGTTGAGCGCGAAATGGAAATCGACGTTTTTGATCCACGCGAATACTGGTCCGTGAAGGCCATGATGACCACGCCGCGCGGCCAAGATTTCGAAGCAAAGCTCACGCTTTTGGGCGGAAGCAAGCTTGATAAGTTTGACATTGCCACATCTGAGGCTGCCGAATTGGCGGTCCATGCTGTGCAATCGCGCGACATGGTGGTGCAATCTGTTGTTGCCAAACCCGCGTCACGTAACCCGTCGCCGCCCTTCATGACATCCACGCTTCAACAAGAGGCGTCTCGTAAATTTGGCTTTGGTGCGCGCCAAACCATGTCAACGGCTCAACGCCTCTATGAGGCGGGGTACATCACCTATATGCGGACCGACGGCATCGATATGGCACCCGAAGCCGTGACCGCCGCGCGCGCAGAAATCACAACGCGCTATGGGGCCAATTATGTGCCTGACAGCCCGCGCGTTTACAAAAACAAAGCGAAAAACGCCCAAGAGGCCCACGAATGTATCCGCCCGACGGATATGTCGCTGGATGCAGGCCAGCTCTCAAAACTTGAGGCGGATCAACGCAAGCTTTACGATCTTATTTGGAAACGCACATTGGCCAGCCAAATGGAAGGCGCCAAAATGGAACGCACCAGCGTGGATATCGGATCCGCGGATGGCCAAGTCATGTTGCGCGCCAATGGCCAAGTGATGCTCTTTGATGGGTTCATCAAAGTCTACGAAGAAGGCCGCGACGATAGCGTGCTGGATGACGATGATAAACGTCTTCCACAACTGTCAGAAGGTGAAGCCGTTCAGAAAAATGCGGTCACCCCCGAACAACATTTCACACAGCCCCCTGCCCGCTATACTGAGGCGACGCTTGTGAAACGGATGGAAGAATTGGGCATTGGCCGCCCATCAACCTATGCATCCGTCGTCACCACGATCCAAGATCGCGGCTATGTTGTGAAAGAAAAAAATCGCCTCATCCCTGAGGATAAAGGCCGTTTGGTCACCATTTTCCTATCAAATTATTTCCGCAAATATGTCGGCTATGATTTCACGGCGGATTTGGAAAACCAGCTCGATGATATATCTGCCGGCAACGCGGATTATAAAGAGGTGCTCAACCGCTTTTGGCGCGACTTTTCGGCCTCCATTGCCGAAACGAGCGAACTGCGCATTACGGATGTGTTGAATAAGCTCAACGAAATCCTTGAGCCGCATCTCTTCCCGCCAAACGAAGACGGCACAGATCCGCGCGCCTGTAAAAACTGTGGGGTTGGGCGTCTGTCCATGCGCACCGCGCGTTCAGGCGGGGCCTTCATCGGCTGTTCTAACTATCCTGAATGCCGTTACACCCGCCCATTTGGCCCACCCGGCATGGAAAGCGATAGCGCAATTCCACCAGAAGGGAAGCTTCTAGGCGAAGATGATGGTGATAATATTTGGGTCCATAAAGGGCGCTTTGGCCCCTATGCCCAACGTGGCGAGGTCACCGAAGACAATAAAAAACCAAACCGTCAGTCCATTCCCAAAGAATGGCCGCCAGAAGACATTGATCTTGAAACGGCGGTGAAGCTTTTGTCGCTCCCGCGGTTCATTGGCAAACACCCAGAAGATGGTGTGAATGTCTTTTCAAATATCGGCCGCTATGGTCCGTATCTCAAGCATGCCGAAAGCACATCAGAACGCGGCGGCACCAATGCCAATCTTGAAAGCTTGGAAGAGGTGTTTACCGTTGGCATGAACCGTGCGGTTCAGCTTCTGGCGGAAAAAGTGGCATCGCGTGGTGGGCGTGGCCGTGCGGCGAAACCTATTCGCGATATGGGCGAGCATCCCGATGATGGCGGTCAGATTAGCATCATGGACGGCAAATACGGCCCCTATGTAAAATGGGAAAAAATCAACGCGACCATTCCAAAGGAAACCGAACCTGCGGATTTGACGATGGAACAAGCTGTCGAACTCATCGCGACCCAAGCCGCCAAAAAAGGCACGCGCCGCAAACCCGCAGCCAAGAAGAAAGCTGCGCCTAAGAAAACAGCGGCCAAGAAGACCACTGCTAAAAAAGCGCCGGCTAAAAAGGCAGCGGCTAAGAAAACTGCGCCGAAAAAGGCCGCCGCAAAAGAATAGTGCGTCACTTTTCCCCCGCGCCCTTCATTGACACCCACGTATATGGGCGTAAAACGAAGGGCGAATGATATCGGGAGATGATGATGAAGAAAGTATATGGTTCGGCGGCGGATGCGCTGGATGGTCTTTTGACGGACGGAATGTTCATCGCGGCGGGCGGTTTTGGCCTTTGCGGTATTCCGGAACTTTTGCTTCAGGCAATTAAGGACGCAGGCACGAAGGACCTTACCTTTGCGTCCAACAATGCAGGCGTTGATGATTTTGGCATCGGGATTTTGCTTCAAACCAAACAAGTGAAGAAAATGATTTCTTCTTATGTTGGGGAAAACGCGGAATTCATGCGTCAGTATCTCTCAGGTGAGCTTGAACTTGAGTTTAACCCACAAGGCACGCTCGCGGAACGTATGCGCGCAGGCGGCTGTGGTATTCCAGGCTTTTACACCAAAACGGGTGTGGGCACTGTGATCGCAGACGGCAAAGAGCACAAAGACTTCAACGGTGAAACTTACATCATGGAAGAAGGCATTTTTGCCGATCTGTCCATCGTCAAAGCTTGGAAAGCGGATGAAACGGGGAACCTTATTTTCCGCAAAACCGCCCGTAACTTTAATCCACCCGCTGCCATGTGCGGCAAAACCTGTGTGGCTGAAGTGGAAGAAATCGTGCCAACCGGGTCCCTCGATCCAGATAGCATCCACGTGCCCGGCATCTATGTGCATCGGATCATCAAAGGTGATCACGAGAAACGCATCGAACAACGCACAACACGTCCAGCAGAATAAGGAGAGCCAACATGTGGGATCGTAACCAAATGGCAGCACGTGCTGCGCAAGAACTCGAAGATGGCTGGTATGTGAACCTCGGCATCGGTATTCCGACGCTTGTGTCCAACTATATTCCTGAGGGCGTTGAAGTGACGCTTCAATCTGAAAATGGCATGCTTGGCATGGGCCCTTTCCCGATTGAAGGCGAAGAAGACGCCGATTTGATCAATGCGGGCAAGCAAACCATCACTGAATTGCCGCAGACGGCCTATTTCGATAGTGCACAATCATTCGGCATGATCCGTGGCGGCAAAATCGCGATGGCGATCTTGGGTGCGATGGAAGTGGCCGAAAACGGTGACCTCGCGAACTGGATGATACCAGGTAAGCTCGTCAAAGGGATGGGCGGTGCTATGGACCTCGTGGCTGGGGTTGGTCGCGTTGTTGTTGTGATGGATCACACATCCAAGCACGGGGATTCAAAACTCTTGAAAGCCTGTACATTGCCGTTGACTGGTCAAAAAGTTGTGGATCGCATCATCACCAATTTGGGTGTCTTTGATGTGGTCGAAGGTGGTCTTAAACTTCTAGAAGTTGCGGATGGCGTCACCGAAGACGAAATTCGCGCAGCAACCGAAGCCACGATCGTCAACTAGACTGCACACTATATACACAAAACAAAAAGGCGTCCGTTGGGGCGCCTTTTTTGCGATCTATTTCTAGCATCTATTTTTAGGCCCCGTCTTTGCACCCTATTTCTGGGCCAATCGAAACACACAGCCATCACGCACCAAACCAGGCGGCGTCAGGCACAACCCCTTCGCCACGAGCCACGCTGCCAAAACCTTAGGCACGTAATCGCGGGTTTCCGTATAATCAGGAACACGGTTTTCCTTCTTCACTGCGTTTTCGCCCGCATTATATCCCGCCAGTGCGAGAACAGGATCGTTGCCGAACTCTCCCAACAACCAATTCAGGTATGTCGCGCCCGCTTGGATGTTTTGCGCGGCATCAAACGCATCCTCCACCTTAAAGCGAGCGGCAGTTGCTGGGATCAACTGCATCAAACCTTGTGCCCCTGCCCCGCTTTGCGCATCCGCCTTACCACGGGATTCCACATAAATCACCGCAAGAATAAGTGCTGGTGAAACACCGGTTTTCACACTCGCTAATAAAATCGGCGCACGGTAAGCCGTGGCAATCTGTGACAACTCTTCAAGGCGCGGTTGCCCAATTGAGGCCTGCGCAGCATTTTTAGCAATCAGCGCCTCAAGGTCAGAAAATGGTAAAGCTGAATATGTCGCATCTTTTTCCAAAGCCTGCCAAAACCACGGATAGGACCCTTTTGAGGGAGGGGCCGCCGATTCCCCTTCGGTTTGGCGTGTATCTTTCTTAGCCTTTACAGATGGGATTTCACGAATTTGCACCCGTATTTTATTTTTTTCCCCAGGCTTTGGCACTTTCACACGCTTAAATTCAGCAAATTGAAGAGAATCAACGCGATTTGCGGCCTCAGAACCTGCGCCAAATATCATCAGGAGGCCTAAAATCATCATAAATCGCATGAAATACCCTCAAACACGCTCTTAATTCTTCTTACACATACAGATTTCTTCATAAAAATTCATTCAAAAGCGGGCAAATAGGGCGCAAATTGTGGCAATTGTGCCTTATTCACTGTCATTCACAGCGCTCATTCCTGTTTTTGAATATATTAAACCCCAACAAACCCATAAAATACAAAGCTTTACAAATTTTCCACCCAAAATTAAGAAAAAGTACATTTTTTCAAATTCACGTCAAACTCTCGCCCGAATCCAAAGGCTATATAGCGTCACAGAAGGCGACAACACACACCGCCGCACCTTATAAAATTAAACGACACTTCATCTAGGAGAAAAAACATGAAATTCGTAGAGCTCTTCAAAAACTTCGCAAAAGACGAATCCGGCGCAGTAACAATCGACTGGGTTGTTCTTGCAGCAGCTATCGTTGGTCTTGGCATCGCAGTATTCTCAGTGATCACAAACTCAACAGAAACCATCGCGTCAAACGTTGATACTGCACTTCAAGGTCAACAAACTCTCGACACAACACTCGACGGTAGCTAAGTTCAGGCTTAAATTCTGTTAAGCACACAAGGAACGAAATTATGACCATTATCAACCAGACGCTCAAATTTCTACGCGATGATCGCGGCGGAATGTCTGTGGAGTGGGTCCTAATCATGGCATTCCTCGCAGGTCTTGCAATCGCTGTCTTTAGCGAAATCAGCAAAACAACTGAGGTTTTGACCATGCGGTTCTTGGAAGAGCTAGAGTCAGAATAAGTTTAAAAACTTACGTAGAATTAAACGGGGGGCATTTCGGTGCCCCCCGTTTCTTTTTCTTCCCGTATGCATTAATATCGGGTATAGAAAACGAATGCTTTGAGCATACACATAAAAATTGAGGCAGATATGAGACTGGTTTTTGGGTTGGTACTGGCACTGGGGCTCGGTTTGGCTGGCTTTGCCGTTTATATGATTAACAATTATATAGCTGAAAGAGACACAGCCCTTAAAAACGCCCAAGGAAATACTGGGCCGCAGATTGAGCTAACAAAAGTTTATATTGTGGTGAAACCCATGCGCTATGGCCAGCCGCTTTTGCCGGAAAATGTCGCTCTCAAAAACTGGCCAAAATTTGCCGTGACCAATGACGTGTTCACGACGGAAGAAGAGCTTTTCCCAAAAGACGCGCACGCGCACCGTTCTGTTTTACGGTCCATGGAGCGCGGAGAAGTCCTAATGAAAATGAAAGTCACAGAGCCAGGCGAAGAAGCCGGGATCTCATCAAAGCTTTCCCGTGGCAAGCGCGCGTTCTCAATTGATGTGAATGAAACAAGCGCCGTTTCGGGCTTCCTACGTCCCGAAGATTATGTCGACATCTACTGGACGGGCAATGTGAATGAACGTGAAGTCACCCGTCTGATTCAATCACGCGTGCGCCTTATCGCCATCAACCAATCAGCAAATGTGGATATCGATAAAACCATTATCGCGGACACCGTAACCGTCGAAGGTACGCCAAAGCAAGTGGCGGAATTGACTCAAGCACAAGCCAGCGGACTTCTGACCCTTTCCCTTGTCGGAAGCGCAGATGACAGCCGCTCTGAAAATGTCGAAATTGGGCACCGCGAACTCTTTGGCGAAAAAGAAATCAAACAGATCGAAGAAAAAGAGAAATGCACCATTCGCACACGCAAAGGTGTAGAGATCATTGAAATCCCGATCCCCTGCCCGCAACAATAGATATAGAGCTAAGCATGCACACCCCCACAAGGGAAAGTATGCCTAGCCCCGCAAAACGCCTCTCCAACAATAATTCTTGCCTAAATATACCGAAATGGCTAATAATAGGCCCAGCAGACACTAAGATCTGATGAAAATCGGGCGTGATCAGAGAGGCAAGATCACCATGTATATTACACGTTTATGCGCCGTTATGGCGCTCGGACTAATGGCTGGCATGCCGTTAACGACGGCTCCTGTTCAAGCGGATACTGTGCGCGTGATCAAAGGGGCCCCTGCGCGTGCGCTACAGGTTCCCATGAATCGCGCAATCGTTGTCGAAAGCGACACACCTTTCGCGGAGCTCTCCGTTGCCAATGCGGGCATTGCGGATATTTCAACGCTATCGACAAAGACAATCTATGTTTTAGGGAAATCCCCTGGGCGTACATCCTTGACCTTGCTTGATGCAGAAGGCCGCTTGATTTCAAATATTGAAGTTCAAGTCGCAGCCGACATCGCAGAGTTCAAAGAGCGCCTACGCCAAATTCTTCCTGGTGAAAAAATCGAAGTACGCACCGCAAATGACGGTGTTGTCCTCTCTGGGACCGTTTCAAGTGCTGGTAAATTGGATCGTGCCCTTGACCTCGCGGAACGTTACGCGCCTGAGAAGGTTTCAAACCTTATGACCGTGGGTGGCACACAGCAAGTGATGCTCAAAGTCCGTTTCGCAGAGATGGAACGTGCCGTGAGCAAAAGCCTATCCGCCAGCGTTGGGATTGGGATTGGCAATTCTACGAAAACGCGTGCCATTGCAGGTTCTGGTCCCATTGCAGATATTGGAACATATGGGAATGCGATTTCTGGTAGTGCAAGAATTCCAGTGAGCTCGGGCGCACAACAAGGCCGCATGGGTCTGTCATGGCGCTCTGGTGGGCTTGCACTTGATTTACTTCTAGAGGCGCTTGAAACAAAAGGTGCCGTGCGCACTTTGGCAGAACCAAATCTGACTGCACTTTCTGGTCAACCAGCTGAGTTCCTCGCAGGTGGCGAATACCCGATTCCCGTGGTGGATGATGATGGCGTAGGTATCGAATACAAAAAATTTGGTATCCTCCTAAAATTCACCCCCCGTGTGGTTGGTGATGGTGTCATCAATTTGGCCCTTGGGGCAACAGTCAGCAGCTTGGACGCCACAAATGGCATCACGCAAAATGGCTTCAACGTCAGTGCGTTTAAAACCCGTGCCACAACAACAACCGTTGAAATGCGTGACGGCGAAAGCTTTGCCATTGCAGGGCTTCTCCAAGATGATTTCCAAGATCTCAGCAGCCAAGTTCCTTGGCTCGGCGATATTCCGATCTTGGGCACCTTGTTTCGGAGTGCGAACTATAAACGCAAGCAATCTGAGCTTGTCATCATTGTAACGCCTCATTTGGTAACCCCAACACGCGGCGAAGCCATCGCGCTCCCAACGGATCGTATCCGCCCCCCAACCGAATCGGATCTCTTTTTATTCGGGCGAACTGTGCGCAAAGGCCGTTCAGGCCCCGCAGGCGAAGTCGCCAAGCAGGACTTTTCTGGATCCTATGGTTATGTAATGGAGTAATGTGATGCGGTTATTAACTCTTGGCGCATTAAGCGTCCTCGCTCTTTCAGCTTGTGAAAGCATCGACACAGCCGCATTTATGGGCGACGAAGCTGGGGCTTTCCTTGATGAAGGCGGGTTTGGCAATGCAACATTGCACAACACGCAAGTTCAAAATGGCACGAAAGCCTATGTTCAACAGCTCGGCGCGCGATTCGCAGCGGATGTTGGGACAAACGTGACATTTGAATTCAATAGCGCGGTTTTGGATAACCAAGCCCGTGCGGTCCTGAACGATCAGGCCCGTTGGATTAAGCAATTCCCAGAAGTGCGCTTCTCGGTTGTGGGTCATGCCGACCTCGTTGGAACCAAGCAATATAATTCCCGTATTGGCTATAAACGTGCTCAAGCGGTCGTTCGATATCTAACGGGTACAGGGATCAGCAGATCACGTGTGATTGCGGTCAAAACCCGTGGCGAACTTGAACCGGTCATCCACACGCAAGCTCCAGAGCGTCAAAACCGACGCGCGATAACAACGGTCAGTGGTTTCTTTAAGCGTCACCCAACCGTTTTAAGCGGAAAGTATTCCCAAGTTATGTACCGGAAATACACACAAACGCCGGATGCAGCGCCCGATCACTACACGCTAGAACCAGATGCTGGTGACAAATAAAACGAATAAAAAGGGGGATTGGCCCCCTTTTTTGTTCCCGCAGACGCAACAATCATGCCCTAATTGATTAAAGTTGCTTCACAATCATACGATTTTAGCCTAATTCTTGCCTATATTCCCTTTCATTAAGAAACAGTCGAGCAAAATCTCGATTCGAGTATGACCGTAGGGTGACCCGCCGTTGAAGCGTAGGCACTCTACAAAATGAGGAAATGGGCCATGGCAAGCACAGCCGCAGTACAAAAAGAACCAGAGCATCTCATCGCGTGTAGTATTTCACGCGACATTCAGAACTTTGAGCTTCTCATTGAAGACATGGAAACCGCGCTTGGTGAAAACTGGGGGGACCTTGGCTATGAAGACGCGACGGCCTTTTTCAACGAACCTGACGCCGCGCATCTAAAATTTGTGGCTCTTGCAGTTGGCGAAGATGACGAAGGGGAACTCCCCTTAATTGGCGAAATTGTCACCAACGCACGCGCCAAAGGCATTCATGTAATCTTGGTCGCTGCCGAAGTCAGCCCGATGACTTTGCACCAACTCCTCAAACTTGGCGCCGATGACTTTGTCCCCTACCCTCTTCCAGAAGGAGAACTCGCAAAAGCAATTGAACGCCTTGATCGCCCAAAAGGTCAAAGCCCTGCTGCAACGGCTGAGGCCGAAACCCCAAGCAAAAAGGCAGTGGATACGGATAAAAATGCAGCATGCATCATGTTCCAAGGACTTGCAGGCGGCACAGGCACAACAACCATGGCCGTTAATTTGGCATGGGAACTGGCCACGGTTGAACGCGAAGAACCACCCAAAGTATGTCTAATTGACCTCGGCTTGCAATTTGGATCGATTTCCACCTTCTTGGATCTGCCACGACGCGACATCATTTACGAAGTCCTCTCCGATGTGCAAAACATCGACGCCGAAAGTTTCCATTCCGCGCTTCTACCCTACAATGATACCTTGCAGGTTTTCACCGCACCCACGGATATCTTGCCGCTTGATCTCATCACACCTGAGGATGTGAACATGCTGCTTGATGTGGCCTGTGCGAGCTTCGATTACGTCATTATTGATATGCCATCAACCCTGTGTAATTGGACTGCGACCTGTCTTGAACGCAGCCATGTCTATTTCAACACGATGGAACTCGATATGCGTAGCGCGCAAAACACATTGCGCCTTAAACAAGCACTAGAAGCCGAAGAACTCCCTATGGAGAAGCTACGCTATATCCTTAACCGTGCCCCAAAATTCACCGATTTGAACGGTAAATCACGCGCGACACGGTTGGCCTCCAGCCTTGGCATTGATTTGGAACTCCATTTCCCTGATGGGGGAAAAACAGTCACCGAAGCCAATGACCATGGCATGCCCTTGGCCCTTCACCATGCAAAAAACCCTTTGCGCCGCGAAATTCGCAAGCTGGCCAAATCTTTGCATGACCACAACCGCACTGCCGCACGTGCCAGCGCATAGAGGCCCTCATGTTTTCTCGATATAAAAAAGATCAACCCGTACAATCCAAGCGCAATACCGCAGCAGCTGCGGACGCTTCGGTCGCCTCACCAGCACCGCGAACCCAAAAAGCGGCCAGCCTTCCGCAAATTGCGCCGCAAGATCCGCCAAAGAACCTCCGGAAACCCGCGCCAAAACCCGCGCAGCCAACACCTTCTGATCGCGACAATCGCCGCAAAGAGAAGCTTTCCGAACTCAAGATTGAATTGCACAGTCATTTGCTCGAAAGCTTAAACCTAGCTGCATTGGACAACGCCAAAGAAAGCGATCTTCGCTCAGAAATCACCGCGATTGTGTCCGAATCCCTCAATGACATGTCTGTGGTCCTCAACCGCGAAGAACGTATCGCACTCAATAATGAACTTTTTGACGAAGTCACGGGGCTTGGCCCAATTGAGCCGCTTTTGCGTGATGAAACCGTCAATGATATTTTGGTTAATGGTCCCAAGCAGATCTTTATTGAACGGGACGGTAAGCTTGAAAAATCCAACATCACCTTCAAAGATGATCGCCACCTTATGCGCATCATCGATAAAATCGTATCTGCAGTTGGCCGCCGTGTCGACGAATCCAACCCCTATGTGGATGCCCGCTTAACCGATGGGTCGCGTTTCAACGCCATGGTAAAACCCGTGGCAATTGATGGTGCACTTGTCTCCATTCGGAAATTTAAGAAAGATAAACTTGGCATTGATGATCTGGTGACTTTCGGGGCCTTTACCGAAGAAATGGCCGCCTATCTACAAGCTGCGGTTGCAACACGTCTCAATATCATCGTGTCAGGCGGGACGGGTTCTGGTAAAACCACAACCCTCAACGCGCTTTCCTCTTTTATCGACAACTCAGAGCGGATTTTGACCATCGAAGACACCGCCGAACTACAACTCCAGCAGATCCATGTCGGACGCATGGAAAGCCGCCCACCAAATGTGGAAGGTAAAGGCGAAGTTAGCCAACGCGACTGCCTCAAAAACGCCCTTCGTATGCGTCCAGACCGCATTATCGTGGGGGAAACCCGTGGTGAAGAGGTGATCGATATGCTCCAAGCGATGAACACCGGCCATGATGGATCCATGACAACAATTCACGCCAACTCCGCGCGTGACGGCATTTCGCGTCTCGAAAATATGATCGCCATGGCAGGGATTGAAATGCCCCTCAAGGCGGTGCGCGCCCAAATTTCGTCTGCTGTGAATCTCATCGTGCAGGCCTCTCGCCTTCAAGATGGGTCGCGGCGCATGACGTCCATCACCGAAGTGATCGGGATGGAAGGTGACATTATCTCTATGCAAGAAGTGTTCCGCTTTCAGCGCACGGGCCTGACACCTGAAAATAAAATCCTCGGTCATTTCACCGGCACTGGAGTACGTTCCAACTACTCTGAGCGCTTTAAAATGTGGGGCTATGACCTTCCTGCAAGCATCTACGAAGAAGTTGCTGAGTAAACACCATGTCACCAACCGTCATCGTCTTATACCTCATCGTATTTGCGGCTGTCTTCTTTCTTGTTGAGGGTCTTTACCTCTTGGCATTTGGGAAATCCATTCGCCACAATAGCCGCGTAAGCCGCCGCATTGATTTGCTCAATAAAGGCGAAAGCCGCGAAACCGTTTTGGCCACATTGCGCAAGGAAATGCACCTGCATGACCGCCAATCTGGTTTGCCATTTTTCTCAAAGCTCACAAAAAATGCCAAAATGGCGAACCTCGCCTTCACGCCAAAACAGCTCATCATGGTGATGGTTGCCTTGGCGTTGTTTGCATTTGTCGCAATGACCGTATCCACTCAAACGGGTTTGCTCATGCGCGTGTTGGGCGCAATTATCACTGGCTTTGGCGCGGTTTATATTTGGGTTGGTGGCAAGGCAAAAAAGCGACTTTCCCTGATCGAAGAACAACTTCCAGATGCTGTCGAACTCATCGTGCGGAGCTTGCGCGTGGGGCATCCCTTCACGTCTGCATTGGGGGTTGTGGCCAATGAAATTCAAGATCCTCTTGCGTCTGAGTTGGGTGTGATTTCCGATGAAACGTCATATGGTCGCGATGTCGGGGAGGCGCTCAAAGAAATGGCGGAGCGGCTCGACATGCAAGATTTACGATTTCTGGCCGTTGCCGTGAATATCCAGCAAACATCAGGCGGGAACCTCGCGGAAGTTTTGGCAGGGCTTGGCAATGTGATCCGCGCCCGCTTTAAGTTGTTCCGCCGCGTAAAGGCCATCACCGCAGAAGCCAAATGGTCCGGCACCTTTTTGTCCAGCTTCCCTGTTGTGGTTTTGATTTTCATCAAAGTCTTCAAACCTGACTATTTCGACACCGTAAAAGAAACAGAATATTACCTTTATGGGGGTGTTGCGGTTGCCGTGTTTTTGATTTTGAACCTTGTTGTCATGCGCGCACTTGTGAATGTGAAGGTGTAAGATGGATATCATCAAAGAAATACTCATCTCCCAGCTGGGCCCATCAGGCCCTCTCATTGCGACATTGCTTATTGGGGTTTTCATCATCTTGATTGTCGTTTTGGTTGTGTTTCCATCACAAGACGATCCCATCGAGAAGCTTAAGAAAAATAAGCACAACACCCCTTCCGATGTATCAGAGAACACACAGCTGCGCCAAAATTCAGAAGCAGATCGTCTCGCGCGGTTTTCCACATTTTTGGAACCCCAAGATGAACAAGAGTTCTCTGAAACAAAAATGAAGCTCATCCGCGCGGGTTATCGAAACCCCAATGCCGTGCGTATTTTTCACATGTCCCAAGTTGCCTTGGGGCTTGGGGGTTTGGTTCTCGGGCTTGGCTACGCGCTTTTGCTACAAACCACTGGGGCCGTTCCTCTTTCCAAGATGATGATGTTCACCGTCATTCCAGGTGCTGCAGGCTATTACATCCCGAAATATATGGTCACCCGCAATACAGAAGAGCGTAAGAAAAAGATCATCGAAGGCTTCCCAGATGCACTCGATATGCTTTTGATTTGTGTCGAAGCTGGGCAATCCCTCGACCAAGCCATCCGCCGCGTGTCCGTTGAAATTCAAGCCGGCTTCCCTGAACTGGCCGAAGAATTGTCCATCGTGGCACATGAAATGAAGGCCGGTAAGGACAAAGGTGAGGTTCTAAAGGATCTCGGGCACCGCACCGACATCCAAGACATTCAGTCCTTTGTAACCGTGCTCGTCCAATCACAGAAATTCGGGACATCCATTGCTGATGCCTTGCGGGTTTATGCGGGCGAAATGCGCGACAAGCGTGTGATGCGTGCAGAGGAAAAAGCCAACACACTCCCGACAAAGATGACCTTGGCAACCATGTTCTTCACCTTGCCGCCCCTTCTCATCATCTTGATCGGGCCCTCTATTTACGATATTGCTCAGTCACTTGGAAACTTGGATTTTTAGCACGTGTACAGCCCTCTCAAGACAGTCATTTGCGCCCTGCTCTGCTTGGGCGCTTTTGCATGTGGCCCCACCAACACCGGCCCCTCCCCTTATGCGCCAGGTTATGACCGGCGTGAAAAAGGGGTGGATGGGCTTATTGTCGGACATCGCCTCATGGCGGCGGGCGAATACTTTTCTGCACGTAAGGCCTACCTCCGGGCTGGCGCGGATAACGGTCTTACGGTTGATGTCCTAAGCGCGATTGGATCTGCCGATCTTAAATTGGGACGCTTGGGCCAAGCGGAGGCCAACCTGAGAAAAGCCCTCGAAAAGGATCCAAAATTTGTGCCAGCCCATAACAATCTCGGTGTGACATTGATGGAACAAGGCCGTGCAGGAGAAGCCAAATACGTGTTCCAAACCGCCTTTGCCCTTGATGCTGGTAAATCTGCCGCGATCCGGGAAAATCTGCGATTGGCTATCGCAAAAATTGACGATGTCGACTATAGTTCTCCTAATAAAGAAAAATTTAGGCTGATGCGCCGCGGAGCTGGGGACTACCTCATTCTTGGTGACAATTAGCCAAAGAGCAGAAAATAGGTGATCCATGCAGCATATAAATGTTGTGTCTTTGCTATGCGTGAGCTTGCTCGCGCTTTCGGCCTGTCAAAAGCCTAAAAGCAGCACAAACAACGCGATCAAAGACCTTAATGTGATTGAGGAAAGCAACCTCAGTGACATTATGCTAACCGTTGGGGACCCCAATGAAGCGGTTACATATTTCAAACGCACCGTTGCGGGAAATCCTAAGAAAATTGAGCCCAAACGTGGGCTGGCAATGTCGCTTATTCGCGCAAAGAAAACCGCCGCAGCTGTGCGCGCATGGCAAGATGTCCTTGCCCATGAGGATGCTACAGCCGCCGATCAGGTTGAATACGCCGATGCCCTCATTCGCAACAGCCAATGGAAAGACGCCGAAGCCACGCTCGATAAAGTGCCCCCCACGTTTGAAACGTTCAAACGGTATCGCCTTGAGGCAATGATTGCCGATAGCAACAAAGAGTGGAAGAAGGCCGATAGTTTCTATGAAATCGCCGTAGGCCTCACCCAAGCGCCGGCAGGCACCCTCAACAATTGGGGATATTCCAAGCTAACCCGCAAGGATTTCAAAGGGGCTGAAGCGCTTTTCACCGAAGCCGTCCAATATGACAAAAAGCTCTTCACAGCCAAAAACAACTTGGTTTTGGCGCGGTCTGCCCAACGCAAATATGATGTGCCGCTTGTCAATATCACACAGACCGAACGTGCGCAGCTTTTGTACACTGCTGGGCTGGCTGCTGTTAAAAACGGGGATACCACCATTGGGAAAGGGCTCTTCCAAGAAGCAATCGACACCCACCCACAGCATTTTCCCGAGGCCGTTCGCAGCCTAGGCGCCCTTAGCACCAAAATTTCAAACGGGTAACACCATGACACCTGATCTCTATTTCTTCGTTCCAACCGTTCTCATTGGTATTTGGGTGGCATTAAGCGACCTCAAGACCATGCGCATTCCCAATGTTGCGGTGATCGCACTTATGGTGGCCTTTATGGCCATTGCTGTATTTACCCTGCCTTGGGACGTAATTGGCACGCGCTGGATCCAGTTTGCCGTGGTCTTAGGCATTGGATTTTTACTGACGTTCACAGGGCAAGTCGGCGCAGGAGATGTGAAATATGTGGCGGCTATGGCGCTCTATATTGACCGCAGTGAAATCAGCACTCTCATTTTCATCTCACCGTTCATCATCATTGGGGCGCTGGTATTCCACCGCCTTATGAAACGCATCAGTTTTGTGCGAAACCGCACTGCAAATTGGCAATCCTGGGAAGAAAACCTTGTATTTCCAATGGGTTTTACGCTTGCGATCCTCTTTATCACCCATCTTTATTTGACCTTGGGAACAAGCGCTGCCTAAACCTTAACAGACTATTACCAAAAACACTCCGCTTTTAAGACACATTCATGCCCAGATTGTGATGCCATAGTCTTGGCATGAATATGTCCCTTAGACCTAAAGCGGCCCCGTCCCCTGTTGAGATGCCCCCAGCCCCTAAATCGCTTGCTGATTTGGGTCTGCCTATGGCATTGATGCGCGATATCCTCATCAAAACGATGTATCGCCAAAACCTCATCCGCTTAGATGACATTGCCAGCTCCCTTTCTATTTCAGCGGCACAAACACAAGTCTTGGTTTCCACGGCCCGTGATCAACGCCTGATTGAAATCACCGGCTCTGCAACAGAATCGGCCAATGATTTGTCCTATCAGCTCACAGACGCAGGCAAAGACCGCGCACGTGATGCTCTGAGCCAATCTGAATATTTCGGCGCACTCCCTGTTCCACTTGCCGTTTTTGAGGAACAAGTAAAACGACAATCCATCCGCAACACAAATTTGAAGCGCAGCCAACTCGAAGCCTGTATGAGCCACCTCATCTTGCCCGAAGGTCTCCTTGATCAATTGGGGCCTGCAGTGCGTTCAGGGCGTTCCATTTTGCTCTATGGCCCTCCTGGCAACGGGAAATCCTCCATCTCAAATGGGGTGCGCGATGCCATGGGTGATCAAATTTACGTCCCGCAAGCCATTGAGTATTCTGGCCAAATCATTGCGTTCTATGATCCTCTTGTACATGAAAGAATCAACACGCAAACCGAGAGCAAGCAAGAGCTTCGCAAACAACGCGTGAGCCATGACACACGGTTCTTGCTCTGTCGTCGTCCTGCCGTTGTGACGGGTGGGGAACTCACCCTTTCGATGTTGGATCTCGTTTACAATTCGGTTTCACGCACCTACCAAGCCCCGCTTCAAATGAAGGCAGCGGGTGGATTATTCATCGTGGATGACCTTGGGCGCCAAGAAGAAAGCCCTCAAGCACTTATCAACCGCTGGATCGTCCCGATGGAAGAAGGCAAAGACATCCTTGCATTGCAATCTGGCGAAAAATTCACCGTGCCATTTGACACGCTCGTGATTTTTTCAACCAACTTTCATCCCAATGAAATTTTTGATGGGGCCGCCTTGCGCCGGATTTTCTATAAAATCAAAATCAATGGCCCAGATCAAAAAGACTTCTTGAAAATTTTTGCGCTTATTGCACGCAAAAAAGGACTCCCACTTGATGAAGCCACTTTGATCTACATGCTCAAAGAAAAATACCCTTCCATCAAACATGTTTATGCAAATTATCAGCCCGGTTTCCTTGTCGATCAAATCATGTCGATCTGTGATTACGAAGGGGTTGATCCACAAATGAACCAAAAATACATGGATCGAGCATGGGCCAATATGTTTGTAAAAGACGAAATCATTGAACGCTAAGTCCTAACCTCACGTCATTTTCTGTGAGACCCTCACTTCTCCCCTTTTCTCGAAAGCGGCGTGCTGTACTGTATTTGACAAACAGCATTGAGGATCACAAATGTCAGACCGCGTCACGGTAGAATACGAAAACCAAATTGCACATGTCGCCCTAAATCGGCCCCATAAACGCAACGCGCTTGATCTAGACATGCTCGAAGCCATTGCAGAGGCTGGGGATAGCCTCAAAAATAGGTCCGGTATTCGTGCGGTTATTCTCTCTGGTGCGGGTGACGCCTTTTGCGCAGGGCTAGACGTGGCAACCTTCCCAAAGCTCATGGAATATGTTGCCGAGAATGGATCAATCTGCACCCGCAGCCATGCAAACTGTAACCTCTTTCAATATGCCAGCATGGTTTGGGACAGCTTGCCTATGCCCGTCATTGCCGCCGTTCATGGCTACGCTTTAGGCGCAGGATTTCAGATCATTTCAGGCGCCGACATGCGTATTGCCGCCCCAGATACACGGTTTTCCATCATGGAGAGCAAATGGGGTCTCGTTCCAGATATGGGTGGGATTGCGCTTTGGAAACAGTATCTTCGCGGGGATGTGTTGCGACGCATGACCTATACGGGTGAGATTATTGATACGGATATGGCCTTTAACTGGGGCGTGATTACGGAGATTGCGCAAGACCCGCTCGCACGGGCTCGACATATCGCCGAAGACATCGCCTCACGCTCCCCTGATGCCACGCGAGAGGCCAAAGCAATGATCAAAGCCGCGCAAAATTTGTCCGAGGATGCAACGCTTTTGCTTGAAAGCGAAGTCCAAGAGCGTCTCATCGGTAGCCCAAATCAAATGGAAGCTGTGATGGCGGGCTTTGAAAAACGCGCCCCAAAATTTAAGGATCCGTCCTAGTTCATCTGTGTAACGCGTGGCCTAAAATGCCCGCTAATCTCATAGGCAAACAAAATATTGTCACGCCGCGTCCCTGCCCCGATATTGTGTAAAATGAGCGGCGTGCCATCAAATGACAGCTCGTCCGAGACAATCCCAATATGCGGTAAATTGCCAGGCAAGCGCCATGTCACAAGATCGCCAGGCAGATAATCCGCTGGATTTTGCGTATGGGTGCGGCGCATATTTTGGCGGGTAAAATAAGTTTCAAGGTTCGGCACACGCCGATGATCAATATTTCGATCCGTCGACTTTAGCCCCCAAATTTTTGGGTAGGTCCCAAAAGCCTGTTTCATGTCCTCATGCACGGCCTGTTGTAAATCCACGCCATGCCCATCGCGAAACGCCCGAATTACAACATCGCTACAAACGCCCCGCAAACGCGGCACATCCCCCATCGGATAGTCAAGCCCCACATAGGACCCATCATAAAGAAGCGTGACGCCGATTTGGGCTTCTGCCGCCTCAATGAGCGCGGTGGCGTGAGCTGTGGCCTCCAGCGTCTCTTTGGTAGGTGTAAGAGCCTCTGGCACCACCTGTGACGCGTATCCTTTGGCAATGAGAGCAAAGCCGCGCGTCGCCTCAAATTGAAGCGCCACGAAGGTTGCGCCTGTCACAAAAGCACCAAGGCCGATTATATTTTTAAACCATGTCATGACATAAAAAAACCCCACGCCCGAGCAATCGTCAAGGCATGAGGTGTTTAAGGATTTATTTGTGCGATCAACCGCTTACGCAGTGAGGCCTTCTGGCTCAGACAGGTTATTTGCCCGGCAACATGCCGTTACAGTATTCGCCAAGAGGCACGCAATCGTCATCGGACCAACGCCACCAGGAACAGGTGTGATTGCGCCTGCGACTTTGGATACGCTGTCGAAATCGACGTCGCCGACAAGGCGCGTTTTGCCTTCGCCTTTTTCTGGTGCGTCAATGCGGTTGATGCCCACGTCGATCACTGTTGCGCCATCTTTAATCCAGTCGCCTGGCACCATTTCAGGGCGCCCAACGGCTGCGACAACGATGTCAGCGCCGCGAACGACATCTGCGATGTCTTTGGTGCGCGAATGCGCGATGGTCACGGTGCAGCTATCATTGAGCAAAAGCTGAGCCATCGGTTTCCCAACGATATTTGAACGCCCAACGACAACCGCATTCATTCCAGAAATGGAACCATGATAGTCGCGTAGCATCATCAAACAGCCCAAAGGCGTGCACGGCACCATGGATTTTTGACCAGTGCCCAAAAGCCCAACATTGGAAATATGGAACCCATCCACATCTTTGGCGGGCGCAATTGAATTGATAACGAGATCTTCATTCAAGTGCTTTGGCAACGGAAGCTGCACAAGGATACCATGGACATTTTCGTCTGTGTTCAACGTATCAATCAGCGCCAAGAGGTCCGATTCTGACGTGTTCACATCAAGTTTGTGCTCATAGCTGTTCATGCCGACTTCAATGGTTTGTTTGCCTTTGGAGCGCACATAAACTTGGCTCGCGGGGTCTTCGCCAACCAACACCACCGCCAAACCAGGCGTGATGTCGTGTTCTTCTTTCAATCGGCTTACATGGGTTGCGACTTTGGCGCGAACCGTAGCAGCAAACGCTTTGCCATCGATGATATTTGCGGACATGTTATTCTCCTCTATGGGCCCGTTGATGGGCCTAAGGTTTTCTCTTCACGTTTGATGGACCATTCAATCATCAAACGCCAAATTTCTTCTGCCAAATCGGGATCGAACCCCGCGCTTTCGGCGTTTTTGCGCGCGTTATGCGCCACTTCTTCAACACGCTCATCAATACGGGCCGGCAAGCCTTCGTTTGGTTTTAACACGACCGCCCGATCGATATATGCAGCCCGTTTGCTCAGCAAGGCCACGACCTCTTGGTCAAGGGCGTCAATGGCGACGCGTAGCTCTGACATGGTTGTGCACTCATTTGGGGCGCGCATGGATATCTCCGGAATGTGGCAAGGCGCGATAACCCGCGCCTTGCCTTAGTATAGGGAGTCTACGCCTTAGAAAAGACCTTCAATTTGGCCATCATCATCTAGCATGATGCTTTCTGCGGCTGGTTTGCGTGGAAGACCCGGCATGGTCATAATTTCACCACACACAACCACGATGAACCCTGCCCCAGCAGAGAGGCGGACCTCACGCACAGGAACCGAATGACCTGTTGGTGCGCCGCGCAGAGATGGATCCGTAGAGAAGCTATACTGCGTCTTCGCCATGCAGACAGGAAGGTGACCATAGCCTGCGGCTTCCCATTCCTTAAGCTGATTGCGGATTTTTGCATCTGCCAAAACTTCGTCCGCGCGGTAGATGCGTTTCGCAATGGTTTCGATTTTCTCAAAGAGCGGCATGTCATCAGGATAGATCGGCGCAAAATTCGCGGCACCTGAATCAACAATTTCCACAACTTTCTTAGCGAGGTTTTCAGACCCTTTTGAACCAAATTCCCAGTGCTGGGACAGAACCGCTTCGACGCCGTGATCCGCGCAATACTCTTGGACCGCTTGCACTTCGGCATCTGTGTCGGTGACAAAATGGTTAATCGCAACCACAACAGGCACGCCAAAGGATTTCACGTTTTCAATGTGACGCCCAAGGTTTGCACAGCCATCTTGCACGGCGCTTACGTTTTCAGGACCAAGATCCGCCTTCGCCACGCCACCGTTCATTTTCATAGCGCGAACCGTCGCAACAAGCACAACAGCAGAAGGCGCGATGCCCGCTTTGCGGCATTTGATGTTCATGAACTTCTCAGCCCCGAGATCGGCACCAAAGCCCGCTTCAGTCACTACATAATCTGTGAGTTTAAGCGCAGTTTTTGTCGCAATAACGGAGTTACACCCATGGGCGATATTGGCAAATGGACCACCATGCACGAAGGCTGGGTTGTTTTCCAATGTCTGCACGAGGTTCGGCTGCATTGCGTCTTTCAAAAGCACAGTCATTGCGCCCGCGGCTTTGATGTCACGGCAATAGACTGGGGATTTATCACGGCGATACGCCACAATGATGTCACCCAAACGTTTTTCGAGATCTTTCAAATCAAGCGCCAAGCAAAGGATCGCCATCACTTCGGAGGCCACGGTGATGTCAAACCCAGTTTCGCGTGGGAACCCGTTTGAAACGCCACCAAGGGAGGCTGTGATCTGACGCAAAGCGCGGTCGTTCATGTCGACCACACGACGCCACGCCACACGGCGGATGTCGATTTCTTGCTCATTGCCCCAATAGATGTGATTGTCGATCATCGCAGACAAAAGTGAATGTGCCGATGTGATTGCGTGAAAATCGCCCGTGAAGTGAAGGTTCATTTCCTCCATCGGAACAACCTGTGCGTAACCGCCACCAGCAGCGCCACCCTTCAT
>JBMYYE010000018.1:0-27705 GCA_049609065.1 Halocynthiibacter sp. | reverse complement strand
ACAGAGATGGTTTTTGAAAGACGAATGCGCTTTCGGAATGAAAAGGGAATACGGTGAGGCGTAGCCAAAAGGCACCAAATCCGTAACTGCCCCCGCAACTGTAAGCGGTGAGCAAGCCCGATGAACACCACTGGACGCGCTGCGTTTGGGAAGGTTCGGGCACGCTACAACCCGCGAAGTCAGGAGACCTGCCATCAAAAATGTAACTTCAAATCGGGCGGGGCGCCTGGGCAGGAGGCCGTGATGGCTTTACGGATTATTCCGTCTGAAAATATACCTGTGTTTGTCCCGCACCATCGCGGAGGGCGATATGACGGTATCACAACACAAAATTACCATTTGTACATCATGCAAACACAAGGGTGACACCTGTCGTCCTGGCTATGAGCTCATCAAACGGTTGCGCACGGCCATTGCGGCAGCAGGCGACACAATCAGCGAAGATTTCGAAGTCTCGGGCGTTGCCTGTATGGCGGGCTGCGACCATCCGTGTACGATTGCGTATCACAGCACCCGCAAGGCCACCTATCTGTTTGGGGATATCGATCCCGAACAAGATATCGACGATCTGGTCCGTTTCGCACAGCACTATGCCGTGTTGGAGGATGGCTGGTGCTCTTCGGGTGAGCGTCCTGGAAAATTACGCACGAACACATTGGCAAGAGTGCCTTCGATGATGCTTGCTATAGAAGACAGCAAGGTGCGCGTATCATGAGTGCCGCGAGCCTATCTGTTGAAGACATTTGTTGGGCGCCACGTAAATCTATGCCGCGCATTCTTCATCCGCTTAGCTTTGATCTTAAGGCAGGGCAGGTTTTAGGCGTTATAGGGCCGAATGGTGCGGGCAAATCGACGCTTTTGCGCATGATTTATCATTATCAGCGTCCGACATCAGGTCGCATTCTTGTCGATGGAAAAGATATCTGGTCTCTTCCGCCTCGGGCGGCAGCGCGTAAGGTTGCCGCCGTTTTACAAGAACAACCCGGCGCATTCGGGTTGACCGTGCGTGATATCGTGACCCTTGGGCGCACGCCGCATCGTTTAGGGTTTTCAACTCCTGGGCCCCATGATGATGACATCGTTGATGCCGCCATCCATCAAATGGGCCTTCAGGACCTGATGTATAGGGATCTCGAAACGCTTTCGGGTGGGGAACGTCAACGGGTGATGGTGGCGCGGGCCTTGGCGCAGCAGCCTCAAGTCTTAGTGATGGATGAGCCGACCAATCACCTCGATATCCGCCACCAACTTGATATCTTATCTTTGATCCGTACCCTTGGGCTGACGATTGTTGTGTCGCTACATGATCTCAACATGGCAGCCAAGGTCTGTGACACAGTTCTTCTCCTCGACTCTGGATATTGCAAAGGCTTTGGCCCCGCAGATGAGGTGCTGAGCGAAGTGCGCGTTTCTGAAACCTTCCGTGTGACGGCGCAGCGTGAAACGCTCAGCCGGAGCAATAATCAACATCTTTCATTCCACCTCCCATCTAAAGGAAATCACTTATGAAACATTCTCGCACTCTCCTCGCAACTGGTGCGTTGCTTGGGCTTATGGCCACAAATGCCATGGCGCAAACCACTGTGCAGAGCTGCAACCGTGAGGTCGTCTTTGATACGCCTCCCAAAGCGGCCATTTCAAATGACGTCAACCTCACTGAGATGATGCTCGTGCTTGGGCTGGCGGACCGTATGGTTGGATATACCGGCATTTCAGGGTGGAAAACACTTGATGAAACCATGACGGCGGGCATCGAAGCCTTGCCAGAGTTGTCATCTAAATATCCAAGCAAAGAAGTCCTCATCGGTGCAGGGGCCGATTTTTTCTTTGCAGGTTGGAATTATGGGATGAAGGTTGGTGGCGAAGTCACACCTGAGACACTCAAACCATTTGGCATCAACGTTTATGAGTTGACCGAAAGCTGCATTCATATTGGCGCAAAAGACGCCGCAAGCATGGATGACATGTATACCGATTTGAAAAACCTTGGTGCGATTTTTGGCGTCGAAGCAAAGGCAGAGGCGTTGATTTCAGGCTACCGTGCCGAGTTGGCAGATTTCACCGCAACCTTGGCACCATTGGCGAACGCCCCACGCGTTTTTGTGTATGATAGCGGTGAAGACGTGCCGTTTACGGCGGGCCGATATGCCATGCCAAACGCTTTGATCGAAGCAGCAGGCGGCACCAACATCATGAACGATGTTGAAAAAAGCTGGACAAAAGTGGGTTGGGAAGCGGTCGTAGAACGCAATCCTGAGGTTATTGTTATCGTAAATTACGGTACGGTAACTGCCGAAGAAAAACGCGCGTTTATGATGTCCAACCCTGCGTTTGCGAACCTTGATGCGGTGAAAAACGATCGTTTCGTCACGCTCGAATATGTTGAGGCCACACCTGGCCCGCGCAATATTCAGGCGGTAAAGACGCTCGCGGCGGCATTCCGGAGCAAATAAAATGAAAGAGAAAGCAGCAGGAAACCGTATGGTTCGTTTCCGTTTTGTAATGGGTGGCGGTCTTATCTTGCTGCTTTTCTCTTTGTCCGTTGCTGTAAGTGTCGGGGCCGTTTCCGTGCCCCTTCCAACCGTTTGGGGCATTTTGATGAGCAAACTTGCCCCAGATGCCATTTCACAAAACTGGTCCGCTGGCCGCGAGGCCATCGTCTGGGATATTCGGTTCCCGCGGGCCATATTGGCGTGTTTCGTCGGTGCAGGACTGGCGATGGTCGGCGGGAGTTTGCAAGCCGTGACACGCAATCCGCTGGCGGATCCCCATTTGTTGGGGATTTCCGCTGGCGGGGCCTTTGGTGCCATTTTGGCACTCTTGCATACGGGGATGTTTTTGGGCCTTCTGACGGTCCCACTTTTTGCGTTTCTTGGGGCGCTGGGGGCCACTTTATTGGTTCTGGCCGTGTCTCAATTTGCCTCAGCCACCAGCGCAGATCGCCTAATCCTTGCAGGTGTGGCGGTGTCGTTTATCATCATGTCTTTGGCCAATGTGTTGATCTTTTTGGGTGATCCGCGTGCAACACATACGGTTGTTTTTTGGATGCTCGGGGGGCTGGGTTTGGCCCAATGGGGGCAGCTTATTTACCCTTTGGTGGTTTTGGTGCTGTGTGGCGGGTGCCTTTGTCTTAATGCCCGCAACCTAAATGCGATGACGATTGGGGATGAAACGGCGTCAACGCTTGGGATTTCTGTGGCGCGGTTTAGGTTAACGATTTTTGTTATTGGGGCTCTCATCACCGGTGTGATGGTCGCATTTTCGGGCATTATTGGCTTCGTTGGCCTGATGGTGCCGCATATCGTGCGGCTGCTGGTCGGCGGTGACTATATGCGTGTTTTGCCTGCGTCTGCGCTTTTTGGTGCGATTTACCTTTTATGGTCTGATATTATTGCCCGCACGATCATGGCACCTGATGACATGCCAATCGGGATCGTCACAGGTTTGATTGGGGGCGTGTTTTTCGTTTGGTTGTTACGGCGGCGCGCAAAATGACACGAAGATCAGCCGCGTGATCTGCGCTGCTCGTTCGCAGCAAAAGCGGCCCCCAAAAGCACAAGAGGTAGGGCAATAACGAAGCTCGTTGATACGGGTAGCCTTAAGATAAAGAGGTCGGCCAAGATCGGCCAAAGAAGGGCGATATATTCAAAAGGGGCAAGCTGCGACGCCTCCGCGTGACGAAAGGCAAGCGTCATTGCGATATGCCCAAAGCCGCCAAATAAGCCCGCGCAGATTAATAAAATAAGGGTCGACCCATCGGGTATGATCCACCCAAGTGGCAATGTGGCCAATGCCCCGATCATAGACGCGAGAACAAAGTAAAAGGCAATGGCACCGGGGCTTTCGGTGCGATTTAGGCTCCGAACCATGATGAGCGCAAGCGCAGACAAAACAGCAGAAAGTAAGGCCAGTATAAACCCCCAAAGCCGTGGTCCCGTTGCGCCACCTGCGCCAAACTCAGGCCAGACCATGACCACAACGCCCATGAAACCGAATGCTAATCCAGCAACGCGCCAAATCGTGAACCGCTCACCAAGTAAGACGACCGCAGCAATCGCCATGAGGATCGGGGACAGTTGGGCGACAAGGATCGCCTCGGCGACATTGAGCCGTGCGATGGCTGCGAAAGACGCAAACAAAGCCAACGCCCCAAAGCTCGCGCGAAACAGGTGGCCCATGGGGCGCTTGGTGGCCAGCCCGTGTGGGAATTCGCGCCTTACCCATAGGAAGAGGATCAATGGAATGAGGGCAAAAGCAGATCTAAAAAAGACAATTTCGCCCAGTGGGACATCCGCGCTGACGGCTTTCACCGAAACGAACATGCCTGCCATCAAAATTCCAGAAAGAATACGCAAGCTGATACCCAAGCTCGGATGATTGTGGGGTGTCATCTAGTGATCCTTCTTCGCAAGCGCATCGCGTAAAGCATCACCCGCGAGATTGATGGCCAGAACACAGATCATCACGGCAAGCCCAGGCCAGATCATTTGTAGGGGTGTCGAGCGCATATGAATGCGCGCATCAAGCAGCATGGTGCCCCATTCGGGCATCGGGGGTTGCACCCCAAAGCCAAGGAAACCAAGGGCCGAAATGCCAAGGATCGCGCGGGCAAACATCCCTGTCCAGACCACAGCAAGCGACGGCAGGAGCGATGGGAGGTAGTGCCATCTTGCAATGGAAAGTAGGGACAGGCCCGCAAGCTGTGCTTGTATGACATAGCCTCGCGTTTTTAGCGAAAGCCCGATGCCGCGGGCGACACGGGTGTAGCGCATCCATCCCGTCACCGTCAGGGCAAAGATTAAGCTACCTGTTCCCGCACCAAGCACCCCTGCGATGACAACCGCCGCAACAAGGTCCGGAAAGGCTAAAAACGTGTCTGTCACACGCATTAAAGCCCAATCCACCCGTGGTCCCCCTAATGCTGCAATAAGCCCCACAAGCGTACCGATGATGAGCCCGATGGCCGAGATGAAAAAGGCAAGGCCAAGCGACCAGCGCGCGCCATGTAAGAGGCGTGAAAATATATCGCGCCCCAAGGCGTCTGTTCCTAACAACCACGTTTCATTTGGGGCGCTTAGGCGATTGGCGATGTTGATCTGCGTGGGGTCATAGGGCGCAAATAGCGGGGCGGTCGCCGCGAACGTCACAAAGAAGAGGATGAAGGCCGTCACGCTACGCATCGCGGTCCCCAATCCTTGGGTCAAGGCGGCGGTAAATCAGATCAATGCCCAAGTTGACGAGGACGAAAAGGACAGCTGCGAAAATGACCACGGCTTGGACTTTGGGGAAGTCGCGCGCGCGGATCGCGCTTACCAAAAAGCTTCCAAGACCAGGGCGAGAAAAAATGACTTCAATCATCACAGCCCCCTCAAGCAAGAAGGCAAGTTCAAGCCCAAACACCGTGACAACGGGCACCGCGGCATGTTGTAAAACATGGTCGCGTTCAAGATGTCTAGGGGACACGCCGCGCCGCCGAAATGCGGGCAAGAAGGGCTGACCGCGGGCTTCTAAAATGCTGGACCGTAAGATCCGCGTGAGAGAGGCCGCCACACCAAGCCCTAAAGTCAGCGCAGGCAAGATGATATGTGCTGGCGTACGCGCCCCCATGGCAGGGAGCCAGCCGAGTTGGACGGCAAATAACAAGGTCAACAACAGCCCGAGCCAATAAGCCGGAAGAGCGGCGCCAATGGAGGCCAGCGCAACGGCACAACGATCCAGCCAGCCGCCTGGCCGCAGGGTCGCAACAAACGCCAGCGGTCCAGAAATGAGCATACCGATGAGCAAGCCTGCGAGCGCCAAAGGCAGCGTATATGATATAGCCGTCATCATTTCAGGCCAAACAGCGCGCCCAGTCACCGAGGAATGGCCAAAATCCCCAAGGAGCAACGGGCCGATCCACGCGTGAAAAGCGGTCCAAAATCCCGCCTCTAAGCCCGCTTCCGCGCGCACCAGATCAATGACTTCAGCTGGAACAACCGCGTCATAACGGGCCAGCGCGATGGCCAAAGCTGGATCCCCAGGGGCGTGCCATAAGAGCGCAAAAGTCGCAATTGCCGTCCCTGTTAACACAACGGCTGCGCGTAAAAAGAGGGTTGCGATTATTCGGATCATGCCACATGTTCCAATGCACCAAGAGCAAAAGCCGCATCGCGCAGCGTTCGACCATATGCGGTATATGGGGCATCGATAAAATTTTGTGCAGCTGTCATTTCTTCAATGCGCCCCGCGCGCAGCACAGCAATATCATCTGCAAACGCTGCCGCATATCCGAGGTCATGGGTCACGATTAGGGCTGCAAACCCTTCTTCGCGCTGCATCTGTGCGATCAGCTGTGCCGTGTGTTTTTGCGTAACAGCATCCAAGGCAGAGAGCGGTTCATCAAAGAGAACCAGTGGCGGGGCCGCAATCAATGCGCGTAAAATGCCGACACGCTGTGCTTGTCCAATCGACACTTCGGTTGGACGTCGCTCAAGGAGGTCTTGGGGGATTTCCAGACCACGGCACAGTCTATTTAGGCGGTCGGCATCGGGTGCCAGACCACGTGCGGTTAGGGGCTCCATAACCGACCGTCGCAATGGCATATAGGGGTTAAAGGCGCTTCGCGGTTCTTGCATCACAAGCGCAGGGCGGCAGCGCCGCACGGGGGCGGTGGCCCACGTCACCTGCCCCATGGCGCAAGGCACCAGCCCAAGGATCGCGCTGATCAATGTCGATTTACCTGCGCCACTTTCGCCAACAACAGCCAGCGTTCGTTTGGAGGCAAGGGAGAAGGACACATCGCGAAGTGTCATCGTTGAGCCGCGTTTGACCGAAATTTTATCAACGATCAGCATGGCAGTTGTAACCAATTTCGATGTGCACAAAGCGCTTTTGCGGCTTGTGTTTGGGGTGCGGATAGAAGCTGTGCTATCGGCGCGTCCTCTACCACTTGGCCGTCGTCCATTACCATAAGACGATCTACCCTGCGTGCCGCAAGGCCAAGATCGTGGGTGATGAACAAAAGTGCCGTGTGGCGATCAGACAGATAGGTATCGAGGAGGTCCATCATGTCTGCGGCCACCACAGGATCCAAAGCGGACGTTGGTTCATCCATGATCAAGAGATCCGGCGTACCGATGAGCGCCATGGCGACGACAAAGCGCTGCTGCATGCCGCGGCTCCAGCCCCAAGGGCGGTTGCGCAAATTGCCACCATCGATCCGAAGAGCCGCGAAAAGGGTGCGTTGATGGGTTGGATCAGGGGGGCGATTGAGCGCGCGCTCCGCTTCGCGCCAGTGGAAGGCCATTGAGCGCAATGGATCGAGGGCCTCATCAGGGCTTTGGGGAACATGGGCAACGCTTTGACCTTGCTTGCGCAGCGTGTCGATAAGCACGTGGCCAAGTGTGGATTTCCCTGAGCCAGATGCACCAACAAGCCCGACGCGTTCGCCGAGTTTGATACTGATATTTGTGGGGTGTAAAATTGTACGCCCTGAACGTGTTGCGCTCAGGGCGTTGGCGATGAGGGTCATTCAGTTAACGCGGTCTCATGTGTGACCCAATAGGTTTCGGTTGGATGTACCGCGTAGCCCGTGAGCCCCGCGCGCGCAACATTCACTTGGTTGACGTGAAAGACGGGGATCATAGCGGCATCTGCTGCGATGATGGCCTGCACCTGATTATAAATCTTCTCACGCGCATCTTGATCAAACGTCATGCGCCCGCTTGCGAGCAATAGATCAAGTTCGGGATTGTTGTAGCCGCCCGCGTTTGAGCCACCTGTGGATTTTAGCAGCGCTTCGAGAACGGCACCTGGATCGCCTTGTGGTGTTGTCACCCAAGCTTGCAAAAACATGTCAGCCGTCCCATCTGCGATGGCATCATTGCTTGCGCCATATTCGCCCACACGGATATTTGCTGTGACGCCGATGGCTTGAAGAAAGGCTTGCGTCAGTTCTGCGGTCGGGGGCAAAGCCGCACGCGATGAATATGTCACGATGTCGATTTCGAGCGGCGCGCCATCCAACATCCATGTGCCACCTTTTTTGACAGCGCCTGCTTGGGCGAGCAAGGTTTCCGCCAAAGCTGGATCGTAAACGGGTGCGATGTCCGCCGCCCATCCCATGCCTTCTGGATAGACAGTGCCTGCAGGGACGCCACCAACACCTGAAAGTGCGGCGTCGACGATGCCTTGTCGGTCAATCGCGGCGGAAACTGCGCGCCGGATAAGCGGGTTGGCCATGGGGCCATTTTTTGCATTAACCGTGTAGAAATAAAGGCGGGTTGTTGGGGCCGAAAAGCCGATTGCGCCCGTTTCTTGAATGCGCGCGAAATCCGTTTCGGGATAGTTGATGACCATATCAACCTCGCCTGCTTCAAAGGCCAGTGCAGATGCGCTCGGATTGGGGATGCTTACGACGCGCACTTCTTTTAAGTGAGGGGTGCCAAGGCGGTAGTCGGTGTTGGCTTCAACCCGGTAGAGCTGATCTGGGATGGCCTCTTGGAAAACAAAGGGGCCTGTGGCGTTGATTGGATACGCATCGGATCTCGCGCCTAAAATGGCGATACCTGGCTCTGAGAGCGTCCAAGGAAAGGCGGCATTTGGGCTCTTGGTTTCGAACATAACAACCTGTTGGCCATCTGCCGACATAGATGCCAAATCGAGAAGATTGGCAATGCGGGCGTTGTGGCCAGCATGGGCTTCGTCAGAGATTGAGGAAATTGCATCAACCACAGCTTGTGCCGTCACTGGGGTGCCGTCATGGAAATGCACGCCATCGCGCAAGGTTACGCGCCAAGTGGTTGGGGAGGCTTGTTCGATCTTTTGGGCCAAACGTGGGTAAAGCTTGAGGTCGTAATCGATCCCCATGAGGGTTTCGGTCACACCAGTTTGGTTTGACATCCATCCGTTATATCCGGCGCGCGGATCAGGGATTTCAGCCTTCGGTCCGAAACCAACAGAAATAGTGAGGCTGTCGTCTTGCGCCAAGGCGGGCATCGCAGGGCTGAGCGCAATAAAGGCGGCAGTGGTAAGTCTTGTGATGAAAGACATGGAGAAATTCCTTCAGGTTTGTGAATTGATATTTTTGTGGGTGGCGTAGCTATCACGAGCGAGCGTTTTTGCTTCGGCTTGCGATAGGGACGATAAGGCGTCTTCGATGCTTAGACCTTTGGCATGTGCTTTTTGCCAAATACGTTTTGCAGATGCGGGTGACCAAGGTAAGGCCGCTTGGCCAAGCCATCTGCGCAAAGGGGCAGGCAAGGCGTCATAGGCCTGCATTGGGTTGCTGGCGCGGCGTTTACCACGAAGGCTCGTTTGCCCCAGATTGCGGGAAGGGTTTGTAGACATGATGTTCGTCGCGGGTTGGAAAATGTGCAGTCATGTAACTACTTAAGTTACTGGATACATGCAACAGAAAATGTTACGTGGCATTGAAGATGTAGGGAGAAACATATTGAAGCGAAATAGCCGCCTGTCTTTGGCCCTGCATACCCTTAGCCATATGGCTGCCGATCCAAAGAGAATGCGCACGTCTGCGAATATCGCAGATCATGCGGGGACAAATCCTGTTGTTGTTCGACGGGTCTTAGGCAAGCTGCGTGAGGCGGGGCTGCTCGTGTCTGAGAAGGGACATGCAGGCGGATGGCGCTTGGCGCGCGGTCCAGAGGAAATCACGCTTGCGGATGTGTATCTGGCGCTTGACGAAAGGCTGGTTGCCAGCGATGAAAATACTGTTGTGCCAGCGTGTTCGGTGGAACATGCATTGCACGAACGTATCTCAAGCATTTTAGAAGATGTTGAGCAAAGCTTGGTTCAAAGGCTGGGACATACGACAATCCTCGAAATTCGCAAAATCTGAAATCGAGATGATGTGCTTCATCCGCTTGCGGGTCGTTCGCTGGTGTATTTTCTCCGTGCAAATTTTTTGAATTTGGCTTAGCAAACGGTATCCAAAAACAACGATGCAAAGGCGGAGCATGATGACAACGGGCAATAAAACGGCGATTGTAACGGGCGGTCTTTCAGGGATGGGGCTTGCGATTGCACGTCGGCTCACAAAGGATGGCACAACAGTGATTGTCGGGGCGCGCCGTGGCGGCGATGACACCTATGTGCGAGAGGTTCTTGGTCCAGACTACTCACGCATTCAGGCACGCGCCCTTGATGTGCGATCAACCAAGAGCGTGGACGCCATGGTCGCGGATGTTGTCAAAGCGTACGGATCCGTTGATATTTTGGTGAATGCAGCAGGCATTTACGAAGAGGCCGCCGTTATTGGGCATTCCGATAAAGTGTGGGACGATCATATTGATACCAATCTTAGTGGGACGTTTCGCATGATCCGTGCTGTCTTGCCTTATATGAAAGAAAACGGATGGGGGCGCATTGTGAATATCGCCTCTGTTGCCGCGCATAATGGCATGGCCAATAATGCGGCTTATTGCGCCTCAAAGGCAGGGCTTTTGGGGCTGGGGCGGTGTGTCAGCCTAGAAGGCACCGCCTTTGGCACCACCTGTGTATCCATTAGCCCAACTTGGGTGGAGACAGAGATGCTGCGCCAATTTATTGATGCCGATATGGAGGCAACGGGCCAAACGCTTGAGGAAGTGCGTGCCGAATACGCCAAATCGAACCCACAAAATGAGCTGGTTCAACCCTCTGAAATCGCAGAGCTCGCAGCGTTCCTCGTGAGTGATGCAGCACGGGCTTTGACGATGGAAGATTTTCAGGTCAATGCGGGATCGCTTTGGTAATCTTGCAGGCGCTGTGATAAAAACGCGGGACCATCACTTATCTGGCTATAGGCGGTGCCTGTGATCCGTTCCCATGCGGCACGTGCCTTGGTGTTTTCAAAGGTTGAATCCGCCTGTAGCGTATCTGGAAATGTTTCAATCACATTTTTGATACCGGGATCGAGATCGACTTTCGCCAACCAGTTTTCCACGCTATCAGCGTGCCCCGTTTTTGGCGCAAAGAGGGTCTTGGTCATGAGGTTGTAAATGGGTGCCTCAGGCCCGGTTATATCCCCGATTAAAAATGTGGCCGCAGCGGTCACATCGGTCATTGGAAACCGAAGCAATGGCGGGAGGGACCCCGCCTCAAACGACGCCTTTATGATGATTTCATAAATGTCGCGTGGATTGGGTGTGTTCAAATCGTAAAGGGATGGCAACCGGATGATCGCGGCGGATACGCCAGAGGCTTTGATCGCGGCTTCGGCGGCAATTTTTGCGGCGCCATAGCCTGTGCAGCCGTCCCATGTGGCGGCGGGGGCTTCGGGCCATGGACCGCCACGATCGGGGTAAACGGCGCTTGAGGATGTGAACCGCAAATCGGCATCTGCTGCGCGGCAAAAATTCAACACGCTTTCAATGCCACGAGCGGACCAGTCGAGCATTTCTTCGCGCCCAATGGCAAGGTTGACCATCGCGGCGCAGTGAATGACCTGGGTCACGGACTGCGCGAGAGCCTGATAGGCACAGTCGGTGAGGCCAAAACGAGGCGCATCTAGAGTGCCCGGCACCATGACAATTTGGTCGCTTTCAACGCCATGAGCTTGGGCAACTTCGCTGAGACGATCCCGCGCCCCACGGTTTTTATCGCGCACGAGACAGTAAACAACCTTTCCAGCCGGAAGGCTCCGGGCCGCCTGAGCAAGGACATGCCCCCCTAGAAAACCAGTGGCCCCCGTCAAAAAGATCCCTGCGCGACCAAAATCGTCGGTGGGGGCAGGGGCGTCGGCTTCTTGGGTCATGAGCTGATCGAGACGGTGCAAAGGCACATTCATCGCCAGTTCGAAATCAAGCGGGAGGCCATAGGCCTTCTCTAATTCGAGCATCAAATTCACGCACATCAAGGAATCCCCGCCTTGATCATGAAAGCTCAATGCAGGGTCAATTTGTGAGGGTGCACAGCCCATGGCAAATGCGGCTGCGGCGATGACGGCATCTTCGGACGCATCGTGGTGGGATGTGTCATCTTCCACCACGGGAAGGGCCCGCATGTCTGCTTTGCCAGATACTGGATGCAAAGGCAGCGCGTCCATTTGAACAATGAAGGACGGCACGCAATAGGCAGGCAAAACAGCACGCAAATCCGAGGCGAGCGCCGCGGGCATTCTATTTTCACCCGGCATAATGCCCCAGTTGTCTTGGTTGGCTTTTGCTTGCTTCGGGTCAGTTGCGCAATAAAAAATAAGGCTCTGCCCACGTGTGCCAACCTCAGCCACCCATGGTACGGCGCTGGAAAACGCCAGCATGTCGTGCAAAGTTGTGGTGAGCTCTTGGGTTTGAATTGAAAACCCACGCAGTTTGAGCATATGGGCGATACGCCCCTCAATATGGAGTGCGCCAGTTTCATCAAGCCAAGCTTGATCGCCCGTATCGTAGAGCCGCATGTCTTGCCCGTTGAGGGTCAGTTCGCGAAATCGCAGGCGGGTTTCTTCGGGGCGATTGATATATCCGCGCCCGAGCATCCGCGCCCCTTCAAAATGCAACTGACCAGAGACCCCAGTTGCACAGGGTTGATCCATCTCATCCAAGATTATGGCGCGAAGGTGCGGCATGGGGACCCCAACCGATGCGGGGGCGTCCCCAACGGGTTTGGTCAGATGCTCCATACACACATCGTGGGTTTCGCAAATGCTATAGAGGTTCCAAAGCGCCGCATTGGGCACCTTTTTAAGGGAGGATTTGATGAGGTCATCACTCACCACCTCACCATTTAAAACGACACGTTTCAAAGGAATTTTAGCGGCTTTTTCAGGATCTAAGGCGGCTAAAAACGTATCATAGAAAGACGGCGTGAACAGCATTTCGTCAATTGAATGATCAATCAAAAAATCAGCCAATTTTCGCGGCGCAAACAATGTTGTGGCGTCTGGGAACCAAAGTTCGGACCCTTTGCGAAGGGGGCGAAACATTTCCCAAATCGCAAAGACATAAATGGCCACGCGCATACCTGGTGCATATGGGGTGAACGCATCGCGCCAGTCGTAAGAGAGATAGGCGGCATCTTGTGCAACGGGGATGCATTTTGGTCGCCCGGTCGTACCAGAGGTCGCCACGAGATAAATAGGGTCATCAAGGGATACATCGGCTGCAGTTAGCGGCGTATATGCGGCCGCAGGTGTGGCCAATACATCGCGCGCCTCAAGCGTTTTGCACGACGCGGGTAGTTGGCCCGGATTTGCAGGTTCACACAAAATGACCAAACCGACATCCAGCTCGGAGATGATGTTATGGAGAACCATTTGCGGCATGGCGGGGTCCAAATGCACAAAAGGGCGGCCATGGATCACGCAGGCCACTGCGCTGGCTGCCATTGTCACCCCAGGAGAGCCAAAAACCCCAACCACCTGCGCGGATTTCAACGGCGTCTTCAGGCTGTCAACAAATTGGCCAAGCCGATCATAGCTGATCGTTTGATTTTGATCTGACATGGCGGGCAGGTCGGAAAACGCCGCGATGGCACGAACAAGATCAGCGGCAACTGTTTGAGGTGAAATCATGACATCCATTCCTTTTGCGTTTGCGGCATTCTTAGCAGCATTAATTTTTTGGAACAGCTTTTTTCGCCGAGTTGATATCGGCGGCACAGCGAATTGCATGAGACATGTTGGAGGCAGGTGCTAATTACTTGGGAGAGTTTACATTTGTGAAGTAAGCCTTCGTTTATTGTAAATTTGCATCATGCATGCCAATCATAATCATAAAAGTATATGTTTTGCACATAAGACTTGCTTCCTCGACTGACTTCCGTATGAGTAATTTAGCTAAAATAACCACCCATTAGGTGAAGAAAATTTCGGGGAGCTTCTTTAGAAATGAAGAACATTTACTCAAAAAGTTTAGGACTTGTATTAATTACACTTTCATTTTCTGGATGCATGAAGAACGAAAAGGCCAGTGATCCAAAGCCAGAAGTTTCGGTTGCATCTCCAAAATCGGCTGAGTTTGTGAATGTGGATAATGTGCAGGATCTTATTCTTGCGCGCGAAGCGGAATATAAGACGCTAACCAAAGATGCGCGTCAGCGCGGATTGGTCGCGGGGGCATTAAAAGGGGCGCTCGTTGGGTTGGTGATTGAATCGGATCCTGTGGTGGTTGCTTCGGGCGCCATTTTAGGTGGTGTGATTGGCTTGGATAGCGGCGACCGCGTGGCATCGAATTTGATACAAGAGCATAAGAATTACCTTATCCGTCGGTGGTCTCTTGAGAAAGTGCTGGAATCGGCAAAGATCGACAGCGCCAGCACACGATTTGATCTGATCTTGTCAAAAAGCCTTGTTAAATCCGTAAAAAACAAACCCCGTACTGTTGCGTCTCGTGCGTTGATTGGCAAGTTGACCAAATTTAAATCTCATGCCGTATCGAGAGTTGTGACGCTGAGAGAAGTCCTTCCTATTTACGAAGAGACACCGGCGGCCAAACGTAAGTTGGAGCAAGAGTTAAGCTCACAGCTGGCGATGATTTCTGAGTTTCAGGCAAACTTGGCTACATTGGAGGAGCTTTCATGAATACGAAAAAACGTTCCCAAATTTTGAAAAACGCGGCACTGATTGGGGCTCTTGCGTTTGTTGCATCCTGCACGCAGCCGTCTGCGCCCAAAGATCCATGTGTCGCCGCGGATCGCCCTGTGACGTTGTCGAACCTTTTGGTTAATAGCGTAACCGATGCATATGAAACCTGTCTCGCCACTGTGAGAAAGCAGGCTGCTGACGCGTTGGAGAATTGATGTGCGGAATTTGTTAATTTTAGCGGGTTTCTGTGTCCTTTTATCGTCTTGTGGCATCAGTGCCGATTATCAAACGAAAATCGAAGGGCACCACGATGTTCAAAGCGAAGAAAAGCAAAAGAAATTTAGCCAAAAGACATGGCTTTATCGTTGGTATTACTTTCTGATCTATCCATTTATTTCAAACGAATAGCCGTCGGTTATGACCGTTTTACACGATGTAATTCGGGATTCTAGCCAGCCTTAAAGCTATCGCCTGAACGCAGTTTTAGGACTGTACCCTTGGTTTTGATCCAGATCGTCCCTTTTTCAATCCGTTGCACGCTGAAGTTTTCATGCGCTGCTCCAGGTCCAACCGTAACGATTTGATCGCGCCCTAATTCCAAGAGCGCCCATTTGCGGGCCTTGGTTTGGAAGACGCCAAGGATGAAAACGTTTGCCTTCACGTTGGATTTTGGCGCGGATTTTGATTTTGACTTCGCCTGATCTGGATCCTGTGTTGTCTGCTTTGAGGCCTTGCGGCGTGTGAGGTCCTTCGGGCGGGGCAATGGGCGAATGATGCTTTGCTTTTTTATAGGCTCTTGGGGCGCTGTCGATTGCGGTTCATCTTCGATAATCTGGGTGCCAGCTATCGGCTCTGGAAGGGTGATATGCGGCTCTTCTAGGGGCGTGATGGGTGCCGTTGCAACCACCTGTACGACATCAAGATCAAGTGGCGGGCTGAAGGCCGGCTTTGCGGTTGCCAAGATGCGTGGCTCAGCCCCAAGAGAGGCGGGGGAAGCGACGTCGATGATGGGCATTGAACTGCTGCTCACTATATGTGTTTGTGGTGGTATGGGGCGGTTTGAAGGCACGTGATGTGCTTTCGCAATTTGGGGTTTTTGAGGCGCAGCAGGAACAACATCATGAGGGGTAAGCTGTGGCTGTGATAGGACGCCGACTGGGTATCTGGGGCGAACTATGGTCCATTCATCAGATGTCGTTGCGCGCAAAACGGGGGCCGTGTAGGCGTGTTTTATGGGGGCGGCTTTGGAGTTAGGGATGGGTTCAAATAGTTCTGGCTCTGTGTGCAGGCGTGCCATTTTTGGTTCAGCCATGCGCAATTGAGGGCCAGTAAGAATGGGGTCTGGAATTGGCTCGGCCACAGGCTGGATCAATTTTTCCACGCTGCCCGATTTCACGGGAACTGTGGCCTCAGCAATATGTGTCTGCACGATAGACGGTGTGACTGGCTTGCTTTGCTTTGGCAATATCATTGAGGCGATTAGGACGGACAGTCCTAAAATAATTCCCGCAGCCAGAGTAAATATAAAAAGAACTGGCGTTATTTTGCTATTCGGACGTATTTTCCGCATTCTGAAGTGTTACTAACTTTTAAAATATTCATGCGCTGACTGTGCAGCACATACGGTTACATTTGCGTATTCGCAGCATTATTACAATGCGTTTATGAATATGTCGTGCGCATGCGTGATGTGGGTTCTATGAAATTTGGGGTATTTTGGCTTTGGGTTTGAAGGTTCTTAGTTGGGCTATAAAGGCCTGCTCATTAAATATTAGATGGTGATGAATCGTTTATTAACTTAGGTTTCTTTCCCCCCTGCGTAAAGGCTATGGCGGCGATCTATATTCGAAAGAGGAGATGTGTGACATTTGGAAACCAGAATATGACAGGAAAACCCGTGTGATCGGTTTGGCGTTGCTTGAGTTGCTTTGCTCTTTGGGCCATCATTGGGTGATAAGGAGGACTAAATGGAAATGTTATCAGTTCTAGTTGCGGCTATTGCCTCTTATGGGTTTGGTGCCGTGTGGTATATGAAGCTTGGATCAGCGTGGAAGGCTGACGTTGGGCTTACCGATGAGGATATAAAGGCAGGGGGCGCTTCGGCATATGTCATTGCTTTTGTTGCCTCGCTAATGGTTGCGGGCATGATGCGGCATATGTTTGCGTTGGCAGCAATTGATGGTGCTGGCAAAGGATTGGTGGCGGGGCTTGGGCTTGGGCTATTTGTGGCCGCACCTTGGATTGTAATGAATTATAGTTTTGCAATGCGGCCAAAGCGCTTGATCATGATTGATGGGCTCTACGCCACGATTGGGTGCGCGATTATGGGTGTGGTTCTCACACTGTTCTAAGCTATAAAAAAATGAAGGGTTCCGACCCCACGGAACCCTTCTCTACCCCACGTGCTCCCTACACACCACACGTGATATAATTTCGGTTCCGCCATACTGGCCGATAGAAACTTGATACGGGAAGTCGGCAAAAAACTCAAACGTATTATAGGTCGAGTTCGTTTAAAATTCACCGCGTTAATTTAACGTTTTGGCTTGAAGGGTGTGGACGTTTCCAAATAGGTGATATCCGTTTCGATCTCACGGGTTTCTGCGGCAAGGTAGTCCTGCACTGCGGTTTGAAACCCTTCATCGGCAAACCAATGTAGCGAATACGTGCGTTCGGGTTCATAGCCACGGGCGCGCTTATGGTCCCCTTGTGCGCCTGCTTCGACACGCCCGAGGCCATTGGAAATGGCGAACTCAATGGCTTGGTAGTAGCACAACTCAAAATGGAGGCCCTTGTGATCTTCCAAACAGCCCCAATACCGCCCGAACAGGCAGTCCGCCCCGATAAAATTGAGCGCCCCCGCCACATAGTGATCACCGCGTTTGGCAAGGATGAGAAGCACATCGTCACGCATGGTGCGATGGATGGCCTCAAACCAGTCCCGCGTTAGGTAAGGTTGGCCCCATTTTCGCGCGCCGGTATCTTGGTAAAACTGCCACATTGCATCCCAGTGCTGGGGCAAAATGGCATCCCCCGTCAGGCATTCAATCGAACCACCAAATCCGTGGGCTTGTTTGCGCTCTTTGCGGATGTTTTTGCGCTTGGTGGCGGTGAGGGTGGTGAGAAAATCCTCAAAGCTGTCATAGTCGCGATTGCGCCAATGGTACTGCACCCCTGTGCGCAAAAGGGCAACGTCCTCCGCGCCGCCTTGCGTGAAGGTGTCGGCTTCGATTTTGTCGCAAAATGTGATGTGGAGACTGGAAAATTGATTGCGCAAGATGAGCGAGCGCGCCGCGTCAAAGAGCGCGCGTTGTGCTGTTGTGTCTGTTGGGTCGCTGCATAAAAACCGGCGCCCAGAAACCGGGGTGAAGGGCACAGAAATTTGAATTTTTGGATAATACTGACCACCTGCGCGGGCGTAGGCATCCGCCCAGGCGTGGTCAAACACATATTCGCCTTGGGAATGGGTTTTGAGATAACACGGTGCAACGCCGATGATCACGCTCTCGTGGCGTGCAGCAAGGTAAATAGGCTGCCAGCCCGTGCCTGTGCCGACGGATTTTGAGGTCTCAAGGCTATGCAAAAAACGGTAAGTGGTGAAAGGATCAATGGGCGGGGCCGCCTGTGCCCCCCCGCAGCGGTCCCAATCCTTTGGGCCAATCTCTTCGATGCTGGCGTGAACGGAGACCTCAATATTTTGCGGATCATCTGTCATAATTGACGCTGTTTTTCAGGTAGGTAGCCCTCAAAGGTGACGTTGTCTGCGAACTGGCGGGCCGTGGTTTCGTCAGTTTGCGATCGGATGGTCCAACATAAGATTGCGACCCCGTCTTCCTTTAGCGCCTGAACCCGCGGGCGCGTGAGGTCGTTCCATTGATGGCTAATGAAACTTGCGCCGCTTTGGTCAAAATCTGGAATGGTGCGCAGCCGGTTGCGGGTGGCATCAGGTAGAAGTGGCCAATCGTCTTTGGTATAGGCGCTGGTGACGATCCCGACGGCTAAGTCCGGCAAAAGCGCATGCATTTTTTCTACGCTATGGGGATTAAATGACATCACCGCAACAGGGCCATCATAGGATGAAAGAAGCGTTGCCGTCGCCGTTTCCAAAGGCCCGATATTAGGTCCCATGCTGCCATCTTGGTCTTTGATTTCAATGAGCAAAGGAACACGCCCAGCAATGAGGTTTAAGACCTCTTTTAGGCTGGGAATGGTGTCGTCATCGCCCCCCAAGAGGGGAATGTTTTGCAATTGCGCTGCCGTGTGTTGATGCACGGCCCCCGTTTGGGGCGTGAGGCGATCCAGCATGTAATCATGAAACACCATGGCACAGCCATCGGATGACAGCTGCAGGTCGATTTCTATGCCAAAGCCATGTTGGATCGCGGCCTGTATAGCCGCCCGCGAGTTTTCAGGCCGCCCATCAGTGACATCATGCAAGGCACGATGCGTGAGCGGCGTAGATAAAAAACGCGGGTCGAGCGGGGTCATTTGAGTTCAAAGATCGCTTCGATTTCGACCGCCACCCCAAGAGGGAGCGCCGCCGCAGAAACCGCAGAGCGCGCGTGACGCCCCATGTCGCCTAAGGCTTCGACCAAGAAATCGGAGGCCCCGTTGATGACTTTAGGCTGATCGGTGAAATCAGGGCCTGAATTAACAAAACCCACCAATTTCACAACACGCGCAAGTTTGGATAGATCGCCGTCACATGCGGCTTTGAGCTGCGCAAGGAGGCTAATCGCACAAGATTTGGCGGCCGCTGCGCCGTCTTCTACGCTCAGATCCACACCGACTTTGCCAAGGATAAGGCCCGCATTGTTGTTGGAAATCTGGCCTGAAACGAAGACCTGATTGCCTGTGATGACATAGGGGACGTAATTTGCCGCAGGGGCAGGCGCATCGGGGAGTGTAACGCCAAGTTCGGCAAGACGTGTTTCAATTGGGTGTGTCATGGTGGCTCCTGTTTCGACTGTTTCGTGTAGTATTTACGGCAAATTGCGGGAATGCAAAGCCCTTCTTGTGGTGTCTGTGTCACAATGATGTTTAGTTTAAGCTATGATGTAGTGATTCTTGGGGGATCACCTTGTCATGACCTGTTGGACAGATTAGGTCGCTGATACGAAATTGACTAAAAAGAGTATTTAAATGTCTGTGCTGCCTCATTTTATAAAAGCGGGAATGCTTGCCTCAGTGCTTGGTGTGATGGGCTGTGCTGCGCCTGAACGCACGGGTGGTATTTCGGACCCGAACGAAGCGCGAAATCGTGACATTTATAAAGGGTTTCAAGACGTTGACAGCGGCTTTTATGCCCCAGCTTCAAACGGTTATGGCACTGCTATTCCACGTCCGATCCGTCGTGGCGTTAGCAATTTCTCCGCAAATGTGTCCTTGCCTGGGTCCATTGTGAACAACCTTTTGCAAGCTGATTTTAAGGGTGCGGCGGACAATACGCTTCGGTTTGTGGTCAATACAACCTTCGGAATCGGTGGGCTCTTTGATCCTGCGGGCGGGGGTGGCGTGCATGCAAAGACCGCCGATTTTGGTCAGACGCTTGGTAAATGGGGCGTGCCAGAGGGGGACTATGTCGTCTTGCCGTTCATTGGACCGTCCACGGAACGTGACGCTTTCGGCAAGGTCGTGGATATTTTCACCAACCCATTGAGCACCCAAGTCGAAGGCGTTGAGCGTGCTTATGTGGTCACCTCAAGCATCTTCTCTTACGCGGATTACCGCTATGAGCAGGCCGAACTTATTAATGCGTTGCTTTATGAAAGCGAAGACAGCTATGCCCAAGCACGAAGCCTATATTTGCAAAAACGGCGTCATGCTGTTGGCCTTGATGTGACAGACGAAGAAGCCGACGAAATTGATGCTCTCTTTGAGGAATTGTACAATGACTAAATTATCACGCCGCGTTTTTATTGCTATGGCTGCGGCCTTTGTTGCCCGCCCCTCTTTTGCGCTTACGGGAAACCAAGCTGAGACTTTGGTCACATCGGTGGTCAAGGATCTCAATAAAATCATTGCGTCTAAGAAAAGCCAATCCGCGATGATCCGCGATTTTACCAAGCTTTTCAAACGCTATGGCAATACTCAAGTGATTGCGCTTCGCGTGTTGGGGCCTGATGCGCGCTCCATGAGCAAAACGGAGCTGCGCCAATATATTACAGCTTTTGAAAATTATATGGGCCGCAAATACGGACGTCAGTTTGAACAGTTTGTTGGCGGTCGGCTTGAAATTCAAAAGACCCGCAAGGTCAAAAGCTGGTACACGGTGTTGACCAAATCGCATCTCAAAGGCCAAGCGCCATTTGACGTGAGCTTTGATGTTAAAGAAGGTGGCGGTCAGGTGAAATTCATCGATATGTCGATTGAGGGCCTGAGCCTCACCAAAACAGAACGCGCGGAAATTGGCGCGATTTTTGACAAAGCCAAGCGGGATCCAAAAGCGTTTATCGCGCGTTTGAACAAAGCGGGCTAATCTGCCCTTTTTCGTGGAATTTCTATGGGTCCAAGGCTTGAGCTTTGGGGCGTGCGCTTCCATATTGGGAAAAAGAAGTGGAAACAATTATGTCCGAAGATAAATTCCCAGGTTGGCACGGTACAACGATCATTGGTGTTAAGCGCGGCAACGAAGTCGTGATCGCGGGGGACGGGCAAGTGAGCCTCGGCCAAACCGTGATCAAAGGTTCCGCGCGCAAAGTGCGACGGCTGTCTATCCAAGGTCATGACATCGTGGCGGGCTTTGCGGGGTCCACGGCGGATGCGTTTACGCTTTTGGAACGGCTTGAGGCGAAGCTCGAATTGAGCCCCGGACAGTTGGCGCGCGCCTCCGTTGAATTGGCCAAAGATTGGCGCACGGATAAATACCTTAAAAACCTTGAGGCGATGCTCATCGTGACGGACGGGACGGATATTTTTGTCATCACGGGGGCAGGCGATGTGTTGCAGCCCGAACATGATATCGCGGCCATCGGGTCGGGTGGGAATTTTGCACTGGCGGCGGCGCGTGGGCTTCAAGAAACCGATATGACCGCTGAAGGTATCGCACGCAAAGCCATGGCCATTGCCGCCGATATTTGCGTTTACACAAACGGCAACCTCACAGTCGAAAGCATCACATCATGATCGATGGCAGCATCAACCGTGACGACATCCGCGCGGCCGTCAGCGCCAATATGATTACGGAGGCCCAAGCCTCTTCCCTCATGGCATTGGCGCAGCAACGATCAGGCGCACGCGCCCATATGTCGGGCCAGGACGAACCATTTGAGCTTTTCAAAGGCTTCAACGAAATTTTCATCGTGATTGGTTTGTTAATTCTTTACGGCGGCTGGCAGGGCATTACAGGTCTTGGGCTTGTATTCGCGGGCAGCCCTAAAACATTTACGGTTATTACAGGGCTTATTTCCTTAGCAACAACGATCGGGCTTGCCACGTATTTCACCCGAAAACGTCGGATGATTGCGCCGTCCATTTTACTTTCCATTTTGTTTGGCATTTCAAGTGTCCACACTCTTGGAGCGATCACTTTGGTGTCGTGGTCAAATGGCAATGGCGTCGTGGGGGCTTTGCCGATTATTGCGGGCGGTTCTGCGCTTTTGTTATTTGGGTACTTCTTGGCGTTTCGTGTGCCATTTACCTTGGCGCAAATTATGTTGTCCATTTTTGTCGCGGCGCTTGGTTTAGCGAGTATCGGAGAAACGGATATCGATCATGTAACCGATATTTTTATGCTCTCTGCTGGGGGGCCATTTGCATATATCACTTTAGTGATGGGGCTCATCGGTTTGGCCATTGCCCTTAAATTTGACATGAGCGATCCGCACCGCGTGAGCATAAGGTCCACGAATGCGTTTTGGCTCCATGTCTTGGCGGCGCCTGCGATTGTGAACACTGTGGCGCTGACACTGGTTAGCCAAGGCACGTTGGTTCATAATCTTATCTTGGCGGGCTTTGTGACCCTTGTCGCGGTGTTTGCGATTGTGATTGATCGCCGTTCATTCCTGATTTCCGCTGTGGGCTATATCGTCGCCCTAGCCGCGCTTGTGGTGGATGATAGTTTCTCACTCATTATTTTGCTTTTGGGTGCTGGGCTCGTCTTTTTGGGGGCGAAATGGGAAACCATTCGCCGTGGGATTATGACCGCTCTTCCCGACTTTAAAGGCAAGGACCGCTTGCCGCCGTATGATCTTATCAAGGAAACCACATGACGGATTTAACACCTCGTGAAATCGTATCGGAATTGGATCGGTACATCATTGGCCAAAATGACGCGAAACGCGCGGTCGCAGTTGCACTTCGAAACCGGTGGCGCCGCAAACAATTGCCAAAGGACCTCCAAGAAGAAGTCTATCCAAAAAACATCCTCATGATCGGACCAACAGGCGTTGGCAAAACTGAAATTTCTCGGCGTCTTGCGAAGCTCGCACAAGCCCCCTTTGTGAAGGTCGAAGCAACCAAATTCACAGAGGTTGGCTATGTTGGCCGGGATGTGGAGCAGATGGTGCGTGACCTCGTGGATGGGTCGATTTTGTTGATCCGTCGCCAGATGCGCGAAGAGGTCACCGCAAAAGCCAAGGCCGCCGCAGAGGCGCGCGTTTTGGATGCGATCGCTGGCGAAGATGCCCGCGAAGCCACGCGCGAAATGTTTCGCAAAAAACTTATCTCGGGCGAGCTCGACGATAAAGAAATTGAAATCGATGTGGCGGATCAATCGAACCCGATGCAGATGATGGATATCCCTGGCCAACCCGGTGCCGGCATGGGGATGATGGATATTGGGGAACTGTTTGGCAAAGCCATGGGCGGGCGCACCAAGCGGCGCAAAATGACCGTCGCGGAAAGCCACGAAGTCCTCATCGCGGAAGAGGCCGATAAGCTTTTGGATGAAGAAAGCGTCAACGCCCGCGCGATTGAAGCCGTCGAAGAACATGGCATCGTATTTTTGGATGAAATCGACAAAGTCTGCGCCAGATCGGATGCGCGCGGCGCAGATGTGTCACGCGAAGGCGTGCAACGTGATTTGCTCCCTTTGATCGAAGGCACGACCGTGTCCACAAAACATGGGCCCGTGAAAACCGACCACATTTTGTTCATCGCATCGGGGGCCTTTCATGTGGCAAAACCATCTGATTTGCTGCCCGAACTTCAAGGGCGCCTGCCGATCCGCGTGGAACTTCGAGCCTTAACCAAGGACGATTTCGTACGCATTTTGACGGAAACGGACAACGCGCTTTCGACGCAATACACGGCGCTTTTGGGCACCGAAGACGTGACGGTTGAGTTCACCCCAGACGGGATTGAAGAAGTCGCACGCCTATCCGCCGAAGTGAACGCCAGCATTGAAAATATTGGCGCGCGTCGTCTTTACACCATCATGGAACGTATCTTTGAGGAACTGTCATTTGATGCGCCGGATCATGGCGGGACGGCGATCACGATTGACGCTGCTTATGTGAAAAAACATATTGGTGCGCTGAGCGGGGAAACCGATATGGCGCGTTATATGCTCTGATGTTTTGGCGCGTTTTGATTTTGTGTTTGGGGGTATCGGCCTGCGCGGCGGGCTATGATCTCAAACCTTACGACGCGCGCATAGCGCTTGATGTCCAAACGGTCTTTGTGGGCACAAATCGCAGCATGGAAGATGGCGATTTTGGCGCAGGGCGAAGCCGTGTTCTCAGCTATGAAACCTTTGACGTTTCAATCCCGCCCAATCATCAATTGGGGAAACTTGAAGATGGTGAAAATCCAGACAAACGGTTTACGGTTAAATCCCGCCAAACATTGAAAAGCGCGCGCAGTTTTCGCTCAAAGCTAAAAGCGGCGCTTGCGGCCCGCACGCCACGCGAACGTGAGGTCATGGTCTATGTGCATGGCTATAATAACAGCTACGCGGATGGCATTTTTCGCACGGCGCAGCTGATGCATGATTTCGATATTCCCGCTGTTGGCGTGCATTATTCTTGGCCTAGTGCGGGGGATCCTCTCGAATATGGGTATGATCGTGAAAGCGTACTTTTCGCCCGTGATGGGCTGCAAACGCTTCTTGAAACGATTAAGGCAAGCGGTGCCAAGCGGGTGCTTTTGGTGGGGCATTCCATGGGGGCGGGACTGGTTGTGGAAACCTTGCGGCAAATGGACATCAAAGCGCCTGGAGCGTCGCAAAAAACCGTATCGGGTGTGGTGTTGTTGTCGCCAGATGTGCACCCAGAACTGTTTGTCACCTCGGTGTCACATCTTAGCCCGCTTCCAGAACCGTTTGTCATTGTCACATCCCAACATGATCGTGCTTTGCAGCTTTCTGCATTGATTTCGAACTCAAAAAAGCGGCTTGGAAATTTGGATAACTTTGACCAATTAAGCCATTTGAAGCTCCAAATTTTGGATGTAAGCGATTTTAAGGATAGCGGTGCCGGCCATCATTTTGTGATTGGAAATTCGCGCAGTTTGATTTCTCTGCTGGCTGTGGTGGAAAAAGGCGGCGGAAGCATCGTTAAAGGCGCCGAAGAGGCCTCACGGGCTTTAAAAGGAACAGTCGTCAAGGTGCAAAGCCTCACGCGGTTTATCCTAACGCGCACCGCAGGGAGCTAAGGATCCTGCGCGGCCAAATGTCCATGTAGATTGCGATGGTTTGATCTGGAAATCTGGCTGTGCTGCGATAGAATGCGCAGTTGAAAGGATCTTTCGCTTTGAACACAGTTTTTGATACGCTCTTTGCCCCTCACAGCCAATCGGATCGTAGGTTTTTGATCCTGCCAGATGCGCAGGAGATATCTTACCGCCAATTTTTAGAACGTGCTGCGCAATATGCCCATGTGTTTCGGGATTTGGGTCTTGTGGCGGGGGATCGATTGGCGATGCAGGTGGAAAAATCCCCTGAGAGCTTAGCTATTTACGCCGCTGCCATTCAATCGGGCATCGTATTTTTACCTCTGAATACGGCTTATACGGCGCATGAATTGGCGTATTTTATTGAAAATTCGGGCGCGAAACTTGTCCTTTGTGATCCCGCAAACGAAGTGGATGTTGGGGCGATTGCGAAATCGGCGGGTGCTGCGCTTTTGACCTTATCCGCAGCGGGGGATGGCAGTTTGCCAGAGGCGGCAAAATCCCAAAAGACATCATTTGAAACGGTGCCACGTGGGCCAGAGGACCTCGCGGCGTTCCTTTATACCTCGGGCACAACGGGGCGCTCCAAAGGCGCAATGCTGAGCCATAAAAATTTGTTGTCTAATGCTGAAATGCTCCGTGATTATTGGCAGTTCACAGGGGATGACGTGTTGCTGCATGCTTTGCCAATCTTCCATACCCATGGGCTTTTTGTCGGCACAAACATTACGCTTCTGGTGGGCGGCGCGATGATTTTCATGCCCAAATTTGACGCGCGTCAGATGATTGCGGCTCTGCCCAAAGCAACCACGATGATGGGGGTGCCGACCTTCTATACGCGGCTTTTGGCTGAGGACGGTTTCACCCGCGCGGCAACAGCGCATATGCGGCTTTTCATTTCAGGGAGCGCGCCGCTTTTGGCGGAAACGCACCGTGAATTTGAAACGCGCACGGGGCACCGTATTTTGGAACGCTATGGCATGACGGAAACCAATATGAACACGTCAAACCCCTATGATGGCGAACGCCGCGCAGGGACCGTTGGATTTCCGCTTCCTGGTGTGGGGGTCAAAGTCTGTGACCCGGAAACCGGTGAAACACTCCCTCAAGGTGAGGTTGGGATACTCGAGGTGCGCGGCGATAATGTGTTTCAAGGCTACTGGCAGATGCCTGATAAAACCCGCGAAGAATTGCGTGAAGACGGATTTTTTATCACGGGCGATTTGGCGGTGATTGACGCGGATGGCTATGTCACGATTGTTGGGCGCGGGAAGGACCTCATTATTTCGGGTGGGTTTAATATTTATCCGAAAGAGGTGGAACTTGTGCTTGATGATGTGGACGGCGTGTTGGAAAGCGCAGTGATCGGTGTGCCACATCCTGATTTTGGCGAAGGCGTTGTTGGGGTTTTGGTTGCGGATGGGCGCTTTGAAATCGACCTTCCGGCGCTGCGTGACGGTGTGAGCCAGAAGCTTGCTAAATTTAAGCAACCAAAGCATTACGCGATTTTGCCCGAACTGCCGCGCAACACCATGGGGAAGGTGCAAAAAAACGCCCTGCGTGATCAGTTTAAGGATGTGTTTTAGACATCACCAACGGGTGAGGGCCTCTTCGTCATGGGTTTTGCTTTCGACCCATTCTGCGCCGTCTTTGGTGAATTCTTTTTTCCAAAACGGCGCGCGGGATTTGAGGTAATCCATCAAATATTCCGCGGCTTCAAACGCCGCGACACGGTGGCGTGCAGCGGTGGCAACCATCATGATCTGCTCGCCAACATGTAGATCCCCGTGACGGTGAATAATTAAAGCATCCGCAAGCGACCAGCGCGTCATGGCGTCGGAGCGAATGGCATTTAGTGCTTTTTCGGTCATGCCGGGGTAATGTTCGATGACCATTCGGTCTAATGTGCCCGCGTCATTATCACGGACAACACCCGTGAAGGTCACGATTGCGCCTGCGTTTGTGCCTGCAGGTAACCGCGCCAAAAAGGCATCGCTTTCATCGCCAAGGTTAAATCTATCCGTTTGTACGCGGATCATTTTAGCCCCCTGTCATGGGCGGAAAAAAGGCAACTTCGCGCACGCCCGTCAAAGGCGCATCGAGATCGGATAGCTCTTGGTCAAGCGCTACACGCACGGCCGAAAGATCCGAAAAGGCGAGGTCATAGCGCTCTTCTCGCGCTTTTAGCTCTTCGACCAATTCGCGCACGGTAGCGGCGGAGGTGTCGATATGTTCTTTCCCAAGCCCGATGCGTTCACGCACCCATGCAAAATAGAGAACATCCATTACGCATCCTCCGTAAGGAAGGGACGCGCTTTGCGAAAATAGTCCCAGCCCGTCATAAGCGTGAGCGCGGCAGCAACCCACAGTAAAATAAGCCCGCCATAGAAACTTACCGCCATGGCATTATATTTCCAATTGAGCCCCATTTCATCGGGGGCATCGCCGTTTAAGATTCTGTCGACGATGGTTTCATCCATGCCGTATGAATGCATACCGAAGTAATGTTCAAAAATACCTGATAGGAATAAAACAGCAATCGCCACCATCTGAGCGGTGGTTTTCCACTTGGCTAATTTTGTAACCTGCAAGAG
>JBMYYE010000017.1:0-28527 GCA_049609065.1 Halocynthiibacter sp. | reverse complement strand
AAAATCCAATCTTTTCACCACATTTCTTTGTTCCTAGCAATTCAAATATTGATTTTAGACTGGTCGGTGGATCGGCTGTTTTTGGTATTGGCTGGGGAATTGCCGGCTTTTGCCCGGGTGGGGCGCTTCCTGTTTTAGGCACAGGGAACACGGATGTGTTCTTATTTGTGCTGTCACTTTTGGCGGGGGTTTGGGCTGTGCGCCTCTACACCCGTTTCACATCTTAATCGGGTGCAGGCCGTAGCTGCCCCCCAAAATCAAAGGATAACTATGATGACATATCCCGTTGATATGAGTTTTCGCCCAGAGGTGAAGGCGTTTTTTGATGCGCCGAGCAACACGATTTCATATGTGGTGAAAGACCCGAAATCCAACGCCTGCGCCATTGTTGATAGCGTGATGGATATCGATTACGCGGCAGGGCGGATCACACCGCAAAGTGCCGATGCCATGATTGCGTATGTGCAAGACAATAATTTGGAGCTGATGCTTCAGATCGAAACTCATGTGCATGCCGATCACCTCTCAGCGGCCCCCTATATCCAAGACAAACTCGGTGGGGAAATTGCGGTTGGGAAAAACATTACCATCGTGCAAGACACATTTGGCAAAGTATTCAACGAAGGCACGGAGTTTCAGCGTGACGGGTCCCAGTTTGATCGCCTCTTTGAGGATGGCGACACCTATGAAATTGGCGGCATGTCCTGTTTTGCCATGCACACACCCGGTCACACACCTGCCTGTATGGTGCATGTGATTGGGGACACGGCCTTTGTTGGGGATACGCTTTTCATGCCGGATGGCGGGTCTGCGCGTGCCGATTTCCCCGGTGGGGACGCAGGTGAGCTTTACGACAGTATACAAAAAGTATTGGCGCTCCCTGACGAAATGCGGCTTTTCATGTGTCACGATTACGGGCCAAATGGCCGTGAAATTCAGTGGGAAACCACGGTTGCGGAACAAAAGGCCGAAAATATTCATGTGGGTGCCGGAAGCACACGCGAAGACTTTGTCAAAATGCGCGAAGAACGCGACGCGACGCTTGATATGCCGCGCTTGATCATTCCGTCATTGCAGGTCAACATGCGCGCAGGTGAAATGCCGCCTGCCGATGATGATGGCAATACTTTCTTGAAAGTGCCTGTAAACAAAATCTAAACGGTAGTGAGAACGTATTTGACATGCGCGGAAGGGAGTTTTCGCGCATGGGAACAGGGACAGGGAAGGAACGCCCAATGGAATTTCGTAAAATAACTGAGGCACTCACAGTGTCTGAGCAGATCACAGCGGATGATGTGGCGGAAATCGCCAAAGCAGGCTACCGCGCGATTATTTGTAATCGCCCAGATGGTGAAGCCGCCGATCAGCCCAATTTCGAAGAAATCGAAGCAGCCGCAAAGGCGCTTGGGCTGGATGTACGCTATCAGCCGATTATCTCTGGTCGCGTGTTGGATGAAGATGCCGAAGAATTCAAACAGCAGTTGAGCGATCTTCCCGGCCCCGTTTTTGCCTATTGTCGCACTGGCACGCGCTGTACGGTGTTGTGGTCTTTGGCCATGGCTGATGAAAAACAGCCGGCGGCGATTTTATCCGCTACAAAGGCTGCAGGCTATGACATGGCGGGCGTTGTGCGCCGCATTGTCAATGGCGGCAAAACCCCAACGGATGAGGGCGACGCCAAATATGACGTGGTGATTGTTGGCGGCGGGGCTGGCGGCATTGCCATTGCGTCCTCCTTAAAATCACGAAAACCAGATCTTGAAATTGCGATTTTGGATCCGGCTGATATCCACTATTACCAACCGGGCTGGACCATGGTTGGGGCAGGGGTGTTCCCACCTGCAAAAACGGCCAAAACCATGGGGTCCTTGATCCCAAAGGGCGTGCATTGGGTGAAATCGGCCGTGGCTGCATTTGAACCACAAAACAACGCTGTTATTTTGGATGGCTGCCGTGTTGTAAAATATGACCGTTTGGTTGTCTGCCCGGGGATTAAACTCGACTGGGACGCGATTGAAGGTCTTTCAGAGACGCTAGGTAAAAATGGCGTAACGTCAAATTATCGTTATGATTTAGCACCTTACACATGGGAATTGGTGCAAAATTTGAAAGAGGGGCGCGCGCTTTTCACGCAACCTCCGATGCCCATTAAATGCGCAGGTGCGCCGCAAAAGGCGATGTATTTATCCGCCGATCACTGGCATCGTACAGGGGCGCTAAAGAACATCGATATCCAATTTCATAACGCAGGCGGCGTGCTTTTTGGTGTGCCTGATTATGTGCCAGCGTTGATGCAATATGTTGAAAAATATGACGCGTCATTGAACTTCTTTAACAATCTGACATCTGTGGATGGGTCTGCAAAAAAGGCAACGTTCAAAGTCGCCAAACCTGATGAGGATGCGCGCGAAATCACAGTAGATTTTGACATGATGCATGTGTGTCCACCCCAAGTCGCGCCAGATTTCATTCGTGTTTCTCCGCTTGCGGATGCAGCAGGCTGGATCGATGTGGATCAAAACACGCTGCGCCACAAGACTTATGACAATATCTGGTCGCTTGGCGATGTAATGAATGCGCCGAATGCGAAAACGGCGGCGGCGGCGCGGGTGCAGGCCCCCGTTGTGGCAGCCAATATCGCATCCGATATTGATGGTCGCGGCCAACAAGCCCACTATAATGGGTATGGCTCTTGCCCGTTGACGGTTGAGCGTGGCAAAATTGTGCTGGCTGAATTTGGCTATGGTGGCAAGCTCCTCCCGTCTTTCCCAAAATGGGTTATTGATGGCACAAAACCGTCGCGTCTTTCTTGGCATTTGAAAGAAAACATTTTGCCACCTGTGTATTGGATGGCGATGCTGAAAGGGCGGGAATGGATGATCAAACCAGAAACGGTTTCCGCTGATAAATCTTCTTAATCGAACATGAAACGAGCGCCCCATGAGTTGGGGCGTTTTTACACTATAGGTCCCCCCCCGTATGAAAATTCCGATGCGCTTGCGTGGATACTTTCCGATTTTGGAATGGTCCCAAGATTACAACAAAGACAGCCTTACCAATGATGTGGTGGCGGCGGTGATTGTCACGATCATGCTGATCCCGCAATCCTTGGCCTATGCGCTCTTGGCGGGGTTGCCAGCGGAAATGGGGCTCTATGCGTCGATCTTGCCATTGGTGGCCTATGCGATCTTTGGCACCTCGCGGGCCTTGGCGGTTGGCCCTGTTGCTGTGGTGAGCTTGATGACCGCAGCAGCTGTTGGCAATTTGGCGTTACAAGGCACCGCAGAATATGCCGCTGCGGCAATCGTGTTGGCGTTCATGTCAGGGCTTATATTGACCCTCATGGGCCTGTTGCGGCTCGGGTTTTTGGCCAATTTTTTGAGCCACCCGGTCATTGCGGGCTTTATCACCGCATCAGGTATCTTGATCGCGATGAGCCAGCTCAAACATCTTTTGGGGATTAAGGCCCATGGGCATAACCTTGTGGATCTGGTGTTGTCCATTGATGCGCATTTTTCTGAGGCCAATTTCTATACGATCTTGATTGGCGGGGTGAGCACGGCATTTTTGTTTTGGGTGCGAAAGGGGCTAAAGCCATTGCTTTTGGCCCGTGGGATAAAACCGCGCCTCGCAGATATTTTGGCCAAAGCAGGCCCCGTTGGTGCGGTTGCGGTGACGGTGATCGTCACATGGCTCTTTTCGCTCCATGAAAAGGGCGTGGCGATTGTCGGCGAGGTGCCGCGCGGCATGCCGCCATTTGCGCTTCCGAGCTTTGATATGGAAATCTGGAGTCAGCTATTCGTGTCAGCTTTGTTGATTTCGATTATTGGATTTGTCGAATCCGTGTCCGTAGCTCAAACGCTTGCTGCCAAAAAACGACAACGTATTGTTCCAAACCAAGAATTGATCGGGCTAGGGACCTCTAACATTGCGGCCGCTGTATCCGGGGGCTATCCGGTGACGGGGGGCTTTGCACGTTCTGTGGTGAATTATGACGCGGGGGCTGAAACGCCAGCCGCAGGCGCGTTTACGGCCATTGGCATTTTGCTTGCGGCACTGTTATTGACGCCGCTTTTGTATTTCTTGCCGAAAGCCACCTTAGCCGCGACCATTGTTGTGGCGGTGTTGAGCCTTGTGGACCTCTCGATTTTGGGGCGCACATGGCGCTATTCCAAAGCGGATTTTTCCGCCGTGGCTGCGACGATTTTTCTGACGCTGACCATGGGGGTTGAAATCGGTGTATCCGCGGGCGTTGTGGTGTCTATCGGATTGTTTCTATATAAAACTTCCCGCCCGCATATTGCCGAGGTCGGGCGTGTGCCCGGCACCGAACATTTTCGCAATATCAATCGCCATGATGTGATTACCAATGACAATATCATTACATTGCGAGTGGATGAGAGCCTCTATTTCGCCAATGCGCGGTATTTGGAGGATTACATCTATGACCGTGTGGTGGGCTGTGAGGCGGTTGAGCATGTGATCTTGCAATGTACGGCCGTGAATGAGATCGATCATTCTGCCTTAGAAAGCCTAGAGGCGATCAATGAGCGCCTAGAAACCCTTGATATCAAACTCCACCTCACCGAGGTCAAAGGCCCCGTCACGGATCGCCTGAAAAGGACGCATTTCCTAGAGGAACTGACGGGCGGGATTTACCTGACGCATTTCGAAGCCATCGAGCAGTTGAAAGCAAAATGAAAAAGGCGCCGATTATGGCGCCTTTTTTCTAGCCGCCAACCTGTTCTTTCAGGACGGCGGCGGTCAAGGAAACCATCAAATAGAGGCCTGCAAAGACAAAGAAGGCAATCATCGTGTTTTCAAAAACCCGTGGGTAGGATTGTGATTGCGGCAAGACGGCATTCACCCCGCGCAGCAAATAGCGCGTTTGGCGGTTGGCATCTGTGCGGGTGGTTTCCATTGATTGCAATGCAGATTGAAGCATCAGATTGCGCGTTTCTAGATCGGCTTGGGCGATGGCCAGTTCACTTGCGACTTTGGCAACGGAAACGGTGCTGCCTTTGCCTGCGGTCATTTCTTGGCGCTTGAGCACAATCTTGTTTTTGATTGTTTCAATGCGGCTTTCGATGGGGCGCACTTTGGCCATGTTTGGGCGTGTATTTGACATCAACTCAGCAAGCTTCAACTCCTCTTGTAGGAGCTGTGTTTCAAGGCTGCTGATCAAAGACGTGATGAGGCTCACCTCCGCTTCGCCTGAGATGACATTATATTGTTCTTGAAGTTCAATGACGCGGGACTGCGCGGCATGCATTTCGGTTTCAGCCTCGGCAAAAGCACCGCGCGCAACACGCATTTGGTCTTCTCTTAGGCGCTTTGATTGGCGATCGACACGGTCTTCGGCGTAGCTAATTAAGGCATTTGAAAAATCGACGGCCATTTTGGGATTGGGTGCGATAACTTCTAATTTGATAACCCCTTCGGTTGGGTCAAATCCAATTTTCACGGTTTTCTTATAGACCTTATAGGCCGTTTCATTGCTGGCATCCGCCTCAAGACGTTGAATGGGATCAATATTAGGATCAGAGAACCGGGCTATAAATCCTTCTTCTTTATTCAACCGTTCCATGGCTTCAATGGACATTAGGTAATCTTGAACGGTGATTGAATCGGTTGCATTGGCAAGCGGCGATCCTGCGAGCATTCCACTGAGGCCACCTGTTGCGGAAGGAGCAGCCACGTTTTCAGATTTTTGAATCGTGAACTCACTTTTGGCGGAATAAAGCGGGGTGGCGATCGTGGAATAATAAATCCATGCGCAAAATGTCGGAAGGAAAATAAATGCGGCCAGCCGCACGACAAGCATAATGAGGCTGCGACGTCGCCGTTTTACGATGTCGCGTTGAATTTCTTGTACGCTGCGCACGTGGTAATCAGAGCCATCTAGTGATCCAGCCGATAGCTCCGTGCCACCGGTGGTTTGAGCTTGCGGAAGTTGGGTGGGTTTAATTTTTGCTAAGGCTGTGCTTTTGGCGGCCCCTGCACCGGCTTGGACCATACCCATGAGGTCATTTTTGCCAAAGGGATCGATCCCTGCATTGCGCAATAGGCGAACCGCATCAAAATCAGATGTTGCAGGGAGGCCATGTTTGCGGGCTGTGCGCCGCGCCATGCGCAATTGGCGCCCTGTTAGACCTTCGTGGCGGATCGCCATGAGGTCCTTTTGCGCCTGATCTGGATCCTCTTGGCCTGTGCCAGTTTGGGGGGCAGTAGACGCGGTCTGATGGCCTTGTTGGGCTGGGATAGCGTCATTGCCTGCGGCTTCAGTTTGGCCTGCATCTTCTTTCGCTTCCGCAGGCTTTTTACGGCTGCGCATATATTTGTTCGCTTTAAGATTCATAGTCATAGAGTACTTTAGCCTCTTCTAATGTGTCGAACATCGTGAGTTGCCCATGCTTGAGGACCGCAGCGCTTTCGCAAAAATGCTGCAACGTGTTTGCTTGGTGCGACACCATAATGATTGTCGTATTGGCGATGCGTTCTTGCAAAATTTTGCCAGCCTTCTTGGTGAATTCTACATCTGCGGTGCTCGGCATGCCTTCGTCGATGAGGTAGATATCAAAATCGAGCGCCAGCAAAAGCGCAAAGGTAAACCGCGATTTCATGCCCGCAGAATACGTTCCAACGGGCATATCAAAATATTCTTCCAGGCCACAAAGCCAACGACAGAAGGCTTCGACATAATCAGGATCAAGCCCATAGAGGCGGGCGATATAGCGTGCGTTGTCGCGTGCGGATTGCTTGCCAACAACCCCGCCCATAAACCCAAGAGGAAAGGAAATGCGGCAGCCGCGAAAAATTTCGCCTTCGTCAGGCTTTTCAAGCCCCGCCATCATATTGATGAGCGTGGTTTTGCCTGTGCCATTGGGCGCAAGGATCCCAAGTGAGCGCCCAAGTTCCACGCGAAAGGATACACGATCAAGGATGACCTTGCGCTGTTTCCCTGTCCAATAGGACTTGCTGACATTTCTAAATTCGAGCATGCTCACGCCTCGATGATCTAACCACTTATATATTATTATAGGTAAGTGCTCGGATCCAACTTTTCCATATTATGCGTTTTTTCGCATTTCTTATGCAATAAGTATTCCAATAAAAGATGAAGGAAATGAAAAGCCAGCCCAAAATAGGCTGGCTTTGGTGTTAAATTGGCGCAGATTATGCGCGTTGACGTTAGATATCTTGTTTTTCAACCTTGAATATCTTGCCTGCGATAATTGCCAAAACAGCCGCAAAGAAGCTAAAGAGTGCCCCCATTTTGGCCGCTGCTTGCACAGAGCTGCCTTCAAGGATCACGCTGCTATCAAACGCCACCGCCGCAATGAAGAGCGACACGGTAAAGCCGATCGCAGCCACAAAGCCGATCACAAAGAGATCAACAATGCGCATGCCTTCTGGCAGGCCGAGTTTCATGGGGCGCGCCGCCAGCCAACCAAAGAGCAAAATACCAATTGGTTTACCGATGATCAGACCCGCAAGGACAAGCCAAGTTGGCGAGCCGATGGCAGAAAACTCAACACCAGCATTCAAGAGGCCAAAGAAGAACAAGATGATTTCCACAGGGAATTTCAACTTATGTTCGATATCGTTGAGAAGGTCAGAGAGATAGGCTTCGGCCTGAGAAAAGATCCCAAAGGCGCGGTCCGCGTGCGGGATGGTCGGCACGATTGGCAATAGGCCAAGTGCGGGGTGAATGCCTGCACGCATGAAGCCATACCAAGAAATTGCACCTGCGATGAGGTAGGGCCAATAAGATAGCTTTTTCCGCATCCAAGTGGATTTCGGACGAAGCTGATTGCCCGCATCCATGCGGCGCGGCAACCAGTTTGCAAGAAAATAAACCAAGACAGCAACGCCAAAGGAGACCCCCAGCCATTCAATCGCCAATTCACCAGAGGGATAGAAGATTGCCAAAATGATCAAGCCTGCAGCGTCATCTGCAATGGCCAAAAGAAGCAAGAAGCGAATAGCAGGGTGACCTGCGCCAAAGACAATGCGACCAACCAAATAGGCAAACGCGATATCCGTTGCGATCGGAACGGCCCAGCCATTGGCCACAGCGTCATAGGTCGCAGATCCCAAAAGGGCCGCTAAACCTAAATAGATCACAATCGGGCCAACCATGCCGCCCAATGTGGCGAAAAGCGGTGTGGCGGCTTTTTTCCCGCGCAAAGATCCGTTTTCAAGGATCACGGCTTCCCACACCTCTTTGGCTGCAATGGCAAAGAAGAACGCCATCAACAGATCGTTAAACAAGTAATGAAGCGTCAAGGTGCGGGTGACATGGCCATGGCCATCATCATGGGGATGGCCAATAAAAAAGTCATCCACCAACACAAATTCGACGAAATCATGATAGCTATGCGGGTCAATATTTGCCCAGATAAGCGCAATACCCGCTCCCAAAATAAGCAAGAGAGAGTATTGGGTTAAAAAGTTCCAAACGCGATACATGTAATCCTCCAAGATTACCGCCAATCTACTGAAAGCTGTCTGCTTCGACAAGAGCACTTGCACGCGTTTTTTTGGGAAACGAGTGAGAATGTCTGCCCCTTGGTGGTGGGCCAGTGGGAGGGCCAGTCAGAGGGCCAGTGAGGGGGCTAGTGAGGGGGCTTGTGTCTTTATGGGGAAGGGCGTAGGACTTGGCCCCATCTCTAGACCTAGGAAAAATCCGTCATGACCGATCAAACCGCCATCGATATTGCTTTTGACGTGATGCAAAATGCGCCCGATCCCGCGCAGGCACAGCCGCAATATTTGGCAAGAATATCAGATAGTTTGCTCTATATCCTTTTGACCAAAGAAATCGATGATGGCCAAATGGAGCCTGAGCTTTTTGATGTGGATGGCACGGCAATTGTGTTGGCTTTTGACACGTCTGAGCGGCTTGTTGAGTTTACTCAAACCCCATCGCCATATGTGGAAATGTCAGGGCGGGCCTTGGTGCAAATGCTCGAAGGTGAAGGTCTTGGGCTTGGAATTAATTTGGGCGCGGCGTCGGAAAACCTTCTGGCACCCGAGGCGGTGGATTGGATGGCGGTTACGCTTGATGAGCGCCCACAAGACGTTGAAGAGCGGATCGAAGAAATCACAGCGCCTAAAAATATGCCAGAGAATTTGTTGCTCTCTTTGGGGGCCAAATTGGCGATGGCGGGGCGGCTTGCCGATTGTGCCTATATGATGTCTGCGACCTATGCGTCAGGGCGCGTTGGCACGTTGATGGCGTTTATCGGGGCCGAAGATTGGGCGCGAGAGCCGCTCGCGCAAGCGGTGCAAGAAGTGTTGAGCTTCTCTGGCTATGAAACGGGCGAAGTGGATGTCTCATTCTTTTTGGCTGACGATCCTGTTGTGGCCAATTTTGAAGCCCATGGCCTAAAACTTGAGATGCCAGAACCGCAACCCCAAGAAATCGATATCCAAGAGCTTGGCGGCCCAAAGGCCCCAGGCATGGATCCAGATGCGCCACCAAAGCTTCGTTAATAGCCGCGGGCGCGGTCCACTAAAAACCGAAGAGCATCGCCATTTTCCGATCGCTTGATATTGTCCGCGATGATTTCACTGGCTGTGCTTGCACGGGTTTCTGAGGCGATATGCGGGGTGACGGTAACCGATGGATGCGTCCAGTATGGATCGTCTTTGGGCAGTGGTTCTTGGCGAAACACATCTAACGTCGCATGGGCAATCTGCCCGCGATTAAGGGCATCGATCAACGCGGCATCCTCAATCAATGGGCCACGCCCGGGATTGATGACATAGGCCCCACGTGGCAGCAAAGCCAAACGATCCGCGTTGAGGATATTTTGCGTTTGCGGTGTGTCAGGCAACAACAGCACAACCATATCGGATGTGCCAAGCATCTCCAAAAGCCCGTCTTCGCCGCTATAGGTTTGCACATTGTCCACCTCTTTGGCGGTGCGCGACCAGCCTGAAACCTGAAACCCAATTGCGTTAAGCCCGTCTGCGACGGCTTGCCCCAATGTGCCAAGCCCCAAAATGCCGATGCGGCGCTCTCGGGCGAGGGGTGGGACCTTGGGCGCCCACACGCCGTCTTGGGTCGTGATATAGGCGTCCAAACCAAGGTGATAGCGCATCACATGCCCGATCACCCATTCGCGCATACCCGCTTCTAGCCCGTAATCTACCATCCGGGTGAGGGGCTGGGTCAATGTCGCGTTGCCAACGATTTGATCCACGCCGGCCCAGAGGTTCAAAACCGCTTTGCACCGCGTGAACGGGCTAAAATCCGACACAGGCCCATTGGGGGCGTAAATGATATAATCGACCTCATCTGGGGCAAAGCTTTGCCGTAAATCGATATCAAGTGCCGCATCCTCAAACGCTTGATGTAATGGGGCTTCATAGCTGTCCCAACGGTCGGGGCGCGCGGCAAAAAGAACGTTTAAGGTCATTGCGGTTTTTTCCTATGAATATGGGCGCTTTGCACCAAACCAAAGCCAACCAGCAACACGAGCATGGCAGACCCGCCATAAGACACAAGCGGCAAAGGCACACCAACAACAGGCGCCATGCCCATAACCATCGACATGTTGACCGAAAAGAAGAGGAAAAACGTCATGGCAATCCCCATCGTCAGGAGCGCGCCAAATCGGTTGGAGTTGCGAAGGGCGGAGGCAATGCAAAACATAATCACCAACAAATAGAGACCCAATAGGGAAATGCCTCCCAAAAATCCAAACTCTTCTGCTAAGGTGGTGAAAATGAAGTCCGTATGTTTTTCAGGAAGAAAATTCAAACGTGACTGTGTGCCTTGCATGAACCCACGTCCCGTCCAGCCGCCAGATCCAAGCGCAATCTTGGATTGTGTGATGTGATAACCTGCGCCCAAAGGATCTGATGCGGGGTCCAAAAACGTATCAATACGGCGATATTGGTAATCCTTGAGGAGCTGAAAAGACGTGCCACGGGTGGTGAAAACCGCCGTGACAACTCCAAGCCCCGCTGCAAAAACCGTGCCAAAATACCACCAACTCACCCCCGCCAGCAACATAACCGTACCTCCCCCCATTATGAGAAGAAGAGACGTTCCCAAATCGGGTTGCCGCAGCACCAAAGCCACCGGCAGCAAGATTAAAACCGCGGGAATGGCAACCCAAATAGGGTGAGATACCTTTTTCAGGTCAAGCCAATCATAATAGGCCGCCAAGATCATGATAAGGGCAACTTTCATCAGCTCAGAAGGCTGCAAACGCATAAAACCAAGATCAATCCAGCGCTGCGCCCCCATGCCAACGGTGCCAAAAATCTCGACGGTGATCAGCAATAGAAAAGCCCCAATATAGGCCGGGCCTGCCATATTGCGCCACACCCAAATGGGCACGAAGGCAATGATGGACATTATGGTGATCCCAAGGAGGAAACGTTTGAATTGCGGCGCCAACCACGGTTCAAAATCCCCCCCCGCAACCGAATAGAGCATCATGAAGCCATAACATGAAATGGCTAGTATAATCAGGATCAAAGCCCAATTGACATGGAGGAGCTTTTTAAAACCTGTGGGGCTGCTATGATCGCGGTAATTGAGATAGCTCATGCTTGATCGCTTTCATCCAAAACGGTGTCTGGATCGCGTAAAATGAGCTTGCGCTGTTGGCTGCGAATTTTGTGATGCTGGCCGGCGGGATAGTGGCTCAAACTTGGGACCTCGCCGGTTTGTGCAGCGATCATGATGTCGCGGGCGATCGGGGCTGCAACCTTGGAGCCCCCCCCACCATGCTCGACCACAACGGAGACCGCGTATTTGGGGTTATCAACTGGGGCATAGGCCACAAAGAGCGCATGGTCGCGGCGCTCCCACGGCAAATCTTCGTTGCGTGTCACGCCACGCTTTCGTTCGGCCTTGGTGATGTTGCGCACCTGTGAGGTACCGGTTTTGCCAGCCATGCGGTAGTCTTTGGTGGCGATCCGCGATCCAAATGCCGTCCCACGGCGGTGGTTGGAGACACTAAACATACCATTTTGCACCGCGGCCAGATGCGCAGGATCAATTCCCAAATCGCCCCCCCCTTGTTTTGGGGTTTCGATGCCGTTGATGGATTTCAAAAGGCGCGGTGTGACCGCCGTTCCACGGGCCAAGCGGGCCGTCATAATCGCCAATTGCAAAGGAGACGCCAGCACAAAGCCTTGTCCGATGGAGGCGTTCAAGCTATCGCCAACAACCCAATCTTTCTTTTTGACTTTGCGTTTCCAGTCTTTGGTCGGGGTGAGCCCCTTGGCCACCGCCGTCAGCGGAATATCGTGACGTTCGCCAAGTCCAAGACGCCGCGCCATTTTTGTGATGCGCTCAATGCCTGTGAGCTGTGCGATTTCGTAGTAATAAACGTCGCAACTTTCGCGCAGGGACCGTTCCAAATCAACGCTGCCATGGCCTGCGCGTTTCCAGCAGTGGAATTTGCGGGAATGGACTTCTAAATGGCCTTTACAGGTGAAACGCGTGTCTGTTTTGATCACACCTGCATCAAGGGCGGCTAAGGCTGTGACCATCTTAAAGGTGGAGCCGGGCGGGTAGGTGCCTTGGACGGATTTTGACGAAAACGGGCGGTAAGGATCATCATTTAAGGCTTTGTAATCTTTGCTTGAAATCCCATGCACAAAGAGATTTGGATCAAATGTCGGAGCAGAGCCGGAGGCCAGGATATCACCGGTGTGAATGTCCATAACCACGGCACTTGCGCTTTCGCCATTGAGGCGCGCTTGCACATAATTTTGCAGCCAGCTGTCAACGGTGATCTGAAGATTGTCGCCGGGATCACCTTCTTGGCGGTCCAATTCACGCATCACGCGGCCAAGAGCGTTGACCTCAATGCGTTTCACGCCCGCTTTGCCACGCAGGGATTTTTCCATTTTGGTTTCCACGCCAAATTTGCCGATTTGAAACCGTGGAATTTGCAAAAGCGGGTCTTTGTCATCAATGCGCGCAAGGTCATAATCGGACACATGCCCCACATAGCCGACGATATGGGCAAAATCTTCGCCAAGGGGATAGCGCCGTGACAAGGCAAGCTCGGAATAAATCCCAGGAAGAGCAGGGGCATTGGCCGCAATATGCGCGAGATCCTCCCATGTGAGATTATCAGTCACCGCCACAGGCACAAAGGCGCGGCGCGTTTTCATGGTCTCAAGTGTTGCGTCGATTTTCTCTTGCGGCAAATCAATGAGCATCGCCAAATGTGCGAGCACCTGTTTTGCATCTCCTGCTTCTTCGCGGACCATAAACACGCGGTAGTTGCGCACATTTATGGCAATCGCCCGCCCATCACGGTCATAGATACGCCCGCGTGCAGGTGGCAAAAGGCGGATATTGATGCGGTTTTCTTCCGCCAAAAGCCGATATTCATCTGCGTCTTCGACTTGTAACTGGCGCATGCGAAACGCAAGCCCTGCGCCAAAAACAATCTGGGTCGCACCAAGCAAAAGTGCCCGACGGGTGAATTTTTTTTGGCAGAGTTCGGCTTCGCGATCGGACCGTTTCATAGCACCTGTCCCAAATCATCGATTTCCCCAATGGCGGTTTTTCGAATGCCAAATGCGGCCCATGACACAAACACCACCACAGGATAAATCAAAGCATTCATCAAAAACAAAAGTAGGCTGTAGCTGAGGGGCGGGGGCTGAATGAAGGTCATGACATAGATCATGCGTTCGGCAATGATCAGCACCAAAAGGGCGGCTGATGCGGTGGCCCATTCCGGCAAAAGCTGCATCTTTCGCAAATCACGGCTGCGGTTGCGGACAAATTCGCTCATTAAAAGCAGTAAAAACGGGGCAATCCCAAGAGGGCGCGCCAAAAGGAAATCTGCCAAAAGCGCCATGGCCACCACAAGGATGGCGGGCACAGAGTCGGGATGACGCAGCGCCCATACCAGTGTCACCACAGCCATGATGTCAGGCACTGGCAGCCAAAAGCGAAGCTCCATCGTTGGCACCATCTGCAAAATCAAAGTGATGCAGGCTATGGCCACATAAAGCACCCATTTGGCCAAAAGTGGAAAGAAAACGCGCCTATCCATTGCTGTCTTCTTCGGGGGCTTTATCCGTAGAAATGGCGGGCACTGTTGGTAACTTTGTGCGTGGGGCAATAATCCCGCCGCGTTCGGTGATTTTTTCGCTGTCATGGGCCCGTAAAACGCGCAGGTAGTTGAGGCGTTGATAATCAGCCGCAAGATCGCTTCGCAGCCGTTTATCCGCGCCCAAAACAATTTGCCCAATCAGAAGGTCAGGGGGGAAGACCCCGCCTTCGCCAGAGGTCACAATCCGATCCCCGGGGCGCACGTCTTCGGGGCGCTCGACAAATTCGATAACGGGGGAAAAGCTATTGTCACCCACAAGGATCGCGCGCAGGCCTGAGGGCTGAATGCGCACGGGCACCCGGCTATTCACATCGGTGAGCAAAAGCACACGGGCCGTGGTTTTGCCCACGCCTGAAATCCGCCCAACAAGGCCAAGACCATCCATGGTTGCCCAGCCTTCATGCACGCCATCACGCGCGCCTACATTCAAGATGAGGGATTGACGAAACGGCGAGCCGCTATCGGCCATAACCTGGCCTGTTACGAAGGTGAGCTTGGGATTGAGGCGCACATTATTGAGCGCCAAAAGCCGTGCGTTTTCTTGTTCGAGCTGAATGGCTGCCTCTTTCCAGGCTTTCATACGTTGCAATTCACGGCGCAGTTCGTTGTTTTGTTCAAAAATACGCTGGTAGGATTGGAAATCGCGCAACATATCGCGCCCAGCCGTGATCGGCACGATGACCCAAGAGAAGCTCGGTAAAAAGCGATCAACCATGGCGTTGCGCATGCGGTCGGCCCGTGGACTATCGATGCGCCACAAAACAAACAAGATGAGCAAAAACGTAACCAGACCCCCAACAAGCAAACGCTTAAGGGGGGTGACATAGTCAAAGTCTTTATCTTGTGTTGTCGCCAATTCCTGCCCCGCTTCCCCCTAAGGTATTGAAGTATTTGACAAGCTGGGCATTGCCGCCCGTTGGGTTAGCTGTCGTAATCGATGATGTGGCTCAGTTGTTTTTCAAACTCGAGCGCCTTACCTGTGCCAAGAGCCACACAGTTCAAGCTTTCTTCAGCCACGGAAATTGTGAGGCCGGTTTGTTCACGAAGCGCGAGGTCAAGCTGCCCCAAAAGGGCGCCACCGCCCGTGAGCATAACGCCGCGATCCACAATATCCGCCGCAAGATCAGGCGGTGTTGCCTCAAGTGCGGTCATTACGGCTTCGCAGATTTGTACGACAGGTTCGGCGAGGGCCTCTGCCACTTGGGCTTGGTTGATTTCAAGTTCCTTTGGAACCCCATTTAGAAGGTCACGCCCGCGGATTGAGAGGCATCGGCCACGTCCATCATCTGGCATGCGTGCGGTGCCGATTTCGGTTTTGATCCGCTCTGCGGTGCTTTCGCCGATCAAAAGGTTATGTTGACGGCGTAGATAGCTGATGATGGCTTCGTCCATACGGTCACCCCCTGTGCGCACAGAGCGCGCATAGACGATGTCACCCAAAGACAGAACCGCAACTTCGGTTGTCCCGCCGCCAATATCCACAACCATGGACCCCGTGGGATCGGTGATTGGCATGCCAGCCCCGATGGCCGCCGCAATGGGTTCCGCAATAAGGCCCGCGCGCCGCGCGCCTGCGGACAATACGGATTGGCGAATTGCACGTTTTTCAACGGGGGTCGCGCCATGGGGCACACAGACGATGATTTTTGGCTTGGAAAATGTCGTGCGTTTGTGAACTTTGCGAATGAAATGTTTGATCATTTCTTCGGCCGTATCAAAATCGGCAATCACACCGTCGCGCATCGGGCGGATGGCCTCAATTGATCCTGGTGTCCGACCGAGCATGAGCTTGGCGTCTTCGCCAACGGCCAGAACCTTTTTGACGCCATCTTTGACATGATAAGCCACCACAGAGGGCTCGCTCAAAATAATGCCTTTGCCTTTGACATAGACGAGGGTATTCGCCGTGCCCAGATCGATTGCCATATCAGATGAAAACATCCCGCCAAAAGCCGCCATATGTGTGGTCCTGTCTTAAAAATGAGTAAGCTACGATTCTTCTATACCGTAGCCGACCGCATATAAACACTCATCCTTAATGGGGTAAAGCGTATCTCCTGTTATGCGGCGTGTTTTTGCTCGCAAAGAAGGGGGGATTTGTCTATTTCGTGGTGCCAATATTTATAGACAGAAAATTTGCGGACTGTTATGTCGGACTTCTGAGGAGAGCCATATGCAAAAAAACACAGGTAAACTTTATGAAGATGTTTCGTATGTGGGTGCGATTTTCTTTGGTCTTGCTGTTTTTTTAACGGGGCTGGATACAGATTGGGGACTTATAGCCTTTGTTATTTTGCTTTGTGTGATGGTGCCAATCATATTGATTGATAGGGGGCACAATCATGTTCTACCAATCGGGCGTTTTCGAGTTCCAATTTATTGTTTTATATTCACATATGTGAGCCTTCTATTTTCGGAGTGGATGACGCAAAACACGGCGGAGGCTGTGATCAAAGTCGCCATAAGCTATTCGCCTGTCGCCTTAGGCGGTGCCGTTGCGCTTGTGCTCCTTAAGAGAGGTTTAACCTTTGAAAAGGCTGTCTTATGCGTCGCAATATGCGCCATTTTATATGGGATAGGCGCGCTTGGGGAAACGATCATATATCAAGTTCCGCGCGTTGCATTTGGGTACAATCCAATCCCGTTGGGGATGATATCTGTTCAGATGATGTTTTGGTGTGCCGTTGGGCTCTTCTACAGGCATCCCCAAAAGATGGTGTTGCTTGTGGGGGGGGTGTTCAGCTGTTGGGCAGCAATGCTAACCGGAAGCCGCATACCCACTGTTGTTGCAGAACTAATTTTAATTGTGCTTCTAATCAAGCATATTCGGGTGCCCGTTTTTTGGGTTGTATTTTTGATTGCAAATTTGGGGATGTATATCCCTGTCGTGGTTGGTGTGTTGGAACAGCCATATATTGTGCTTAAATTCTTGAATTTTTTCACAAGTATAATCGGAGAGGATCAGAATCTATCGGCAAGCTCCTATGGAGGATTTCCTCGCAAATTCATTTGGCAAACGGGCTTTAATGTGATTGCTGAAAACCCATGGTTCGGAGTCGGCAGTAAACATGACGCGTGGGTTTCGATTGCTGGTGATCCCTCCTTGCGCAATTTTAGGCATTATCACAATGAAATCATCGATGTGACAGCACGGTTTGGAATATTGTCGTCTGGCGCCATGATACTCAGCTATGCGAGCGTATTTTTGGCGGCGCGATCAAAAGAACAGCTGCTGGTTGTTTTTTGCTTCTTAGCGCAGCTGTTTTTGCTAACGTTAACGGATGTGATGTGGAAAAACAGTATAACGTTATCAATGTTCGTGTTTACAATGGTCACGATGTATTTATTCCTTAATCGGCGTGACAAAGAAATCGAATAAGCAAAAAGCCTCGCAATATTTGCGAGGCTTTTTATTTTCAGATCAAGGATGAATTTTACTCAGAAGGCGCGCTTTTCTCGCGGCGATGGATGAGTTTGTTCAACGCGTTGATATAGGCTTTGGCTGAGGCCACAACCGTATCGGTGTCAGAGGATTGACCAGATACAATTTTGCCGCCTTCTTCCATGCGCACGCTCACCGTGGCTTGGGCATCGGTGCCTTCGGTCACTGCATGCACTTGGTAAAGCGCCAAGCTGGCCGAATGGCTAAAGAGCGCCTTGATCGCCATGAACACCGCATCCACGGGGCCGTCACCATCTGAGGTGATGGATTTTTCTTCACCATCAATGATCATGGTCAAATCCGCCGTTTGCGGACCTTCGGTGCCACAAACAACCTTCAACGATTTCAACTGCAAATGATCATGGGTGGCATCCGCTTCAGATTCCGTCATAAGCGCGATGAGATCCTCGGAGAAGATTTCTTTCTTGCGATCGGCAAGTTCCTTGAACCGCACAAACACGTCCTTCAACTGATTGTCGCCCAACTCATACCCGAGATCTTTCAACTTTGAGCGAAGGGCTGCGCGCCCGGAATGTTTCCCCATGATGAGGCTCGATTCCGTCAAACCCACATCCTCTGGACGCATGATTTCGAAGGTTTCCGCGTTTTTGAGCATGCCATCTTGGTGAATGCCGCTTTCATGGGCAAAGGCGTTTTTGCCGACAATGGCTTTGTTATATTGAACCGCAAAACCAGAAACGGACGCGACACGGCGTGAAATGTTCATGATTTTGGTGGTATCAATGCCTGTTTGATACGGCATGATGTCGTTGCGAACCTTCATGGCCATGGCCACTTCTTCCAAGGCCGTGTTGCCGGCGCGTTCGCCTAAGCCATTGATCGTACACTCAATTTGGCGCGCCCCTGCATCAACCGCGGCCAAGGCATTGGCCGTCGCCATGCCCAAATCATTGTGGCAATGGGTGGCAAAAATCACGTCTGCAGCGCCTGGAACACGTTCCAAAAGCATCCGGATGATATTGGCGCTTTCACGCGGTGCGGTATAGCCTACGGTGTCGGGGATGTTGATGGTGCTGGCGCCCGCTTTGATCGCGATTTCCACCACACGGCAGAGGTAATCCTCCTCCGTACGGGTTGCATCCATAGCGGACCATTGCACATTATCACAAAGATTGCGCGCATGGGTCACGGTGTCGTGGATCACTTGCGCCATTTCATCCATGGACAAATTAGGAATGTCGCGGTGCAAAGGTGAGGTGCCGATAAAGGTGTGGATGCGCGGCTTGGCGGCGTGTTTCACAGCCTCCCAACAGCGATCGATGTCTTTGAAATTGGCACGCGAAAGGCCACAAATCTGTGAGTTCACGGAGTTTTTGGCAATCTCAGAAACGGCGGCAAAATCGCCTTCAGATGCAATTGGAAACCCCGCTTCGATCACATCGACGCCCATTTCATCCAAAAGCCCCGCGATTTCGAGCTTCTCGTTATGGGTCATTGTGGCGCCGGGGGATTGTTCGCCATCGCGCAAAGTGGTGTCAAAAATAATTACGCGGTCTTGCGGGGCGGAAGTGTCCGTTTTTGTCATGGTCATGTCTCTTGATTTTTGTCTTAGCTGAAAGGTGATCGGCGCGGATCGTTATCTCCTCTGAGCGCGTGCGCCATGGGCACGCTCAGAGGCAGCTAAGCAGAAGAAGGTCAGATAGCAAAAGGCCGCGCAAAGAGGCGCGTGCAGCAAGGGGGCTATGTGACATTGTATTCATGGGGCGGACTATAGGGGGCGGTTTTTCAAATGAAAAGAGCTTTTGATGAAAAAATGCGCCGCAAGAAGAAAGCGCGACCCGGGGGCCGCGCGATCATCTTATTGGTTGGAAGGGACAGGGTTTTCCAAGCTGCGGTCATATTCGAGCCGCTTGGCGTATTCCATGGTCAACAACTGCTGTAAAAGCTGGGCTTGTTGATCATTGCCCGTTGGCGGGCCGTCTTTGCCGCCACCGCCAAAGACATATTGCGGCACGTTGCGTTTGGCGTAGGCATCAGCCCAGAGTTTCTGGATCTCGACCTCGGCATCCAATTTTTGCGCAAGGGCGTTATCAGCCTCGAGAACGGCAGCTTTGGCATAGGCTTCGGCATCTGCGGCCACTTTCACGGCCTTGGCATCGATTTCCGCTTTTTCGAGCAAAATACCAGAGCGTTCGCGGTCAATTTCCGCCTGTTCCTTAAGCTTATTGGCTTCTGTCAGCGCCAATTGCTTTTCGGTTTCCGCATTTGTGGTTCGTTCAATTTGCAAAACCTTAGCTTGGGCTTGACGTTCGGCCACTTCGCGTTCGCCTTTGGCAATGGCCAAGAGCCGCTGTTCTTCCTCTTGGATCCGTTGTTCACGGGCAATCGCACGGTCAGCGGAGGCCTGTTGACGCAGGCGCATACGCTGTTTGAATTCTTGGTTCGGATCTACGCCTGTGATGCGCGCGGAGGTGACCGAAATGCCAAATTTAGAAAAGGACTGTGCTTTGCGCTTGGGCTGACCTGCTGCGTCGAGCATTTTACGAACGGAAAATACCGTTTTAAATTGATCGCCATAGTTTTTCTGGTCGGTCCCAAGGGTTGCGTTTGCCGTCCCTTTGGCGCCCCCTTCATCAAGGCGCACGCGGTCTTCGACGCGGCGCACGATATAGATGCCGTTTTCCATTTGACGTTGGAATTCGTTGTTAAATTCGGTTTTACCACCTTGGAAGTAATCTTCGGCAGATAGAAGCGCGGCTGTTGCGCCCAAAGTTTCTTGGAACGCGGGGATCAATTCCGTGCGCAAGAGGTTCTCTGGCGTGCGGTAAAGGCGGGCCATTTTCAAGAACCCTTCTTGATCTGCGGGCAGTTCAAACCGTGTGGTGGCGGTGACGCGGGCATCCACTTGGTCCAAGAAAACAAGGCTCTGCGGCGGCATGTTCGCGCTCATAAGGCTGTTTTCTGCTTCCGCACTTACCTTTTGGGTCCCGATGCTGGAGGATTGCACAGACATCGCGTTTTTCCACGCATTGACGCGGCCAAAGAGATAGGTGTTATAGCCCGTATCAGAGACCATTTTTTCCGTGCCCAATATGGTGCGCACGTGATATTTGAAGCCAGGTTCCGCATAAAAGAAGATGCCGTTAAAGGCGCTGAATAAAAAATATCCCGCCGCGACAACATATCCGACTTTGAAATAATCCCTGAATTTTACGGGGGCAAAATTGGTGGTTCCCCAAATGATCGCTGCAAAAATCAGCGCGAATACCATCCCTAGCATGTTTTCCTCCTTGGTGTTGGCACGATGCCCAATGTGAATTGGAGCATGCCTCTAATTTTTGTTGAAATTATGACAATTTTTTAGGGGCACTGTAAAGCGCCGCGCTTTTTGGTGTTGTTTTTTGAGGTCCAAGGGCGGCAGAGCCCAAAGTATAAAGAGTATATCTTGAGCCTGCTTTATTCTGGACGCCGCTGTGGGCGCAATGTTGTTGCATCCGCTTCCTGCACGACAATGGCAGGGGCTGTATCGTCTACGGTGGGTGTTTCATCGGTTGCAACAGGCGTGGGCGTGGTGGTGACCACGACGGGGCTTTCTTCTGCGACTGCATCGGTGCTTGGGGTTTCAGGTGTGGCCGCCGTGGCAGCCGCGGCTTCTGGTGTCGTTTGTGGAACAAAGACGCCTTTTTCCCAACGCCCAGAAACGGTGTCACCGTTTTTATAGGTAATGGTGCCTTCACCGTGGCGCAGGCCTTTGTCAAAGAGCCCGGCGAACACATCCCCATTGGGGTAGGTGGCAATCCCAGATCCGGAAAATAGGTTATCGTCCCATGTCCCGTCATATATAAAGCCGTCGGTTTTGGTGATTTTGCCGGCGCCGCGACGCTTACCTTCGAAGAATGCGCCTTCGTAGATATCCCCGTTTTCAAAGGTCATTTTGCCTGTGCCATGGGCTTTGTCATTGCGCCAGCCCCCAGCATAAGAGAGCCCATCTGCGGTTTTGATCGTGCCTTGGCCGCTGCGGTGGCCTTTGGTGAAAGCGCCATCATAGCGTGTGCCTGAGGTGTAGGTTGCAACGCCTTTGCCGTCAAAAAGGCCCGTTTTCCAATCCCCGACATAGCTGCCGCCATCGGCATAGGTCATGGTGCCGAGCCCTTCAGGTTGGCCATTTTTAAAAAGACCTTCATACTGGGTCCCATCCGCAAAGGTCATTTTTCCATCCCCTGCAATGCGGCCTTTGTGCCAGTTTCCTTTATAGGTAAACCCCTCTTTTTGGGTGAGCATGCCTTGGCCGTGGCGATGGTCATCTTGGAAGGAGCCTTCGTAGACATCCCCATTTTCATAGGTGATTTTTCCTGCGCCCTCACGGCGCCCTGTTATGAAGCTTCCTTCGTAAATATCGCCATTGGGCTGGGTGAGGCTGCCTTTGCCATTCATTTGACCCGCAAGCCATTCACCTTCGTAATGGAGACCATCAGGGGTATTTAAAATACCCTTGCCTTGGTTTTTACCATTTGCGAACCCGCCAATATAGACCGAGCCATCCGCGTAGGATACTTTACCTTCGCCGTCTTTGGCCCCTTCGATCCATGCGCCGTCATAGATATAGCCATCAGGCGTGCGCAACACACCTTTGCCGTGGAGTTTTCCGTTTAAAAATGCCCCTTCATAACGTGAGCCATCCGCATAGAGCAAAACACCTTGCCCCGTGATTTCATGGTTGAGGATATCGCCATCATAGACAGACCCATCAGCATAGGTAAAATGGCCTTTGCCATTGGGGGCGCCATTTTTAAACGGGCCTTCATAGACCGCACCAGACGGGTATTTTGCCACGCCTTGGCCAATAATTTCGCCATCCACCCATTCGCCTGAATATTGATAGCCATTGGGCATCACAACGGAGCCTTGCCCATGGCGTTTCCCATCCTTGAGCGAGCCTTCATAGATACCGCCACCTTCAAGCTGAAGATGTTCGACTTGTGTGACTTGTGCCAAAACGGGATTGGGTGCGGCTACATTCATAATTGGCAAACACACCGTGAGCATCAAAACGCGGTTAAATCGCATATTGCGGACCTCAAATACAAATTTTCCTGAACTATCGCATGGTTTTTGGCGCCCGACAACCGCAAGGCCCGTTCTTTACGGTAATTTGCGGGCAAGGACCTGCCGATGGCTCTTTCACATAGGGGAAATTCCGCGTATGCATGCTAAAAAGATACCCGTGATTTAAACGGGTTTTAAATATGCATTTGAACACAATGGGGTGAGGAATGTCAGATCGGTTTCGTGTGACAATCGCACAGTTAAATCCAACCGTTGGTGGGATTGAGATGAATAAGAAGGCCGCGCAAGACGCGTGGGCTGAGGCCAAGGCGGCTCAGGCGGATATGATCGCGTTTCCTGAGATGTATATCTCGGGCTATGACGCGCAAGATTTGTCAAAGCGCCCGGCCTATATGCGTGATTGTGTGGCCGCGGTTGAAGCATTGGCGCGCGATTGTGCGGATGGGCCTGCGATTGGTATTGGCACGCCATTTTTCGAAAACGGCAACGTGTATAACGCGTATTTCATCTTGGAAAACGGCACGGTGAAGACGCGGGTGAAAAAACATCACCTGCCAAATGAGGCGGTATTTGATGAGGTGCGGGTCTTTGAGGTGGGCGATGTGTCTGGTCCATATCAAATCAACGGCGTGCGCATCGGCAGCCCCATTTGCGAAGACGCGTGGCACCCTGATGTGTGCGAAACCTTGTTGGAAACCGGGGCTGAAATATTGGTTGTTCCAAATGGATCACCCTATTATCGCAACAAATTTGACAACCGCATGGCCCATATGGTGGCGCGGGTGATCGAAACGGGTCTGCCTATGGTCTATATCAACCAAGTGGGCGGCCAAGATGACCAAGTGTTTGACGGTGGTTCTTTTGTCTTGAACCAAGGCGCCAAATTGGCCGTGCAGCTGCCTTTATTTGACGAAACAATCACCCATGTGGATTTTGAACGCAGCGATGCGGGCTGGGTCGCCAAAGACGGCCCCAAAGCCACATTCCCCAATGATTGGGAACAAGATTACCGTGTCATGGTACAATCCTTACGCGATTACATGGGGAAAACCGGTTTTAAAAAGGTTCTATTGGGCCTTTCAGGCGGGATTGATAGCGCGATTGTGGCGATGATCGCGGTGGATGCACTGGGTGCGGACAATGTGCGCTGTGTGATGTTGCCATCGGAATACACCTCACAAGGGTCCCTTGATGATGCCAAGGAAATCGCGGAAAACCTCGGCTGTCGCTATGATTATGTGCCGATCAAAGAAGGGCGCGATGCGATCACCAACACGTTGGCGCCGTTTTTTGCGGGGTTAGAGCCCGACGTGACCGAAGAAAATATCCAATCGCGCCTGCGGGGCCTGTTGTTGATGGCTTTGTCCAATAAAACGGGTGAAATGCTCCTGACGACGGGGAATAAGTCCGAAGTCGCGGTGGGCTATGCGACGATTTATGGTGACATGGCAGGCGGGTATAACCCGATCAAAGACCTCTATAAAATGCGGGTGTTTGAAACCTGTCGTTGGCGCAACGCCCATCATCGTGATTGGATGATGGGGCCAAAGGGCGCACCGATCCCCGTGTCGATTATTGATAAGCCGCCTTCAGCCGAGCTTAGACCAGATCAAAAAGACGAAGACAGCTTGCCGCCTTATGAAGTGTTGGATGCCATCCTAGAAGCCTTGGTCGATCATGAAAAATCCGTCGCTGAGGTCGTTGGGATGGGCTATGAGCGCGACACCGTGAAAAAGGTTGAGCATCTGATCTATATCTCTGAATATAAACGGTTTCAGTCCGCACCGGGCACCCGTTTGACCAAAGGGGCATTTTGGTTGGATCGCCGCTATCCGATTGCCAATCGTTGGCGCGATAATGGTTAGGCTTATTGCCATATTGGCGGGGCTTTGGCTCTGTCTGAGCTACTTTGGTGGCGTGCATCCTTTGGCGGATAGCTTGGCTGTTTTTCGCCCTGTGATGGCGGGGATCTTGGTCTTTGCGGGGTGTCTTGAACTGTTGGGTCGCAAATGGATGGGGCTTGGCATGGTGGCTTTGGCGGCATTTGCTTTCTTGCCTCGTGATGGCGGGGAAATGCCCGCAACGCCAACTCATGTGCATTACCAAAAAAATCTTTTGTTTTTAATGACTAATCCAAGCCGTATTGTCGATGATATCGCCGAAACGGGGGCGCAATCTATCAGTTTTCAAGAGGTGAGTAAGTATAATGGGAGCATCCTTGAGCGCCTCAAACCCGAATTTCCCAGCCAGCATTTTTGCAACTTCGCAACCGTCGGGGGCACGGCGGTGCTGTCGAAATATCCTGTGATTGAAGGCACGCAAACCTGTGCGGATCGTGATGGATTGGCGGCGATGCAGGTGCAGACAAAAACGGGGCCTGTTTGGATTGTTTCCATTCATCTGCATTGGCCTTACCCCTATGGCCAAGCGGCGCAAGTCACGCGGCTCATCCCGATTTTAGAGGGCCTCAAAGGGGCAAAAATCATCGGTGGTGATTTTAATGCGGTGCCGCACACTCATGCCATTTCTGCCCTTGCTGATGCGGCCAATGCGCGGTGGATTTCAGGGGGTGGCCATAGCTTTCGCCTGCCCAAGATCAAAATGGGAGTGCGGATCGATCATGTGCTGATTTCGGATGCGTTTACGGGGGCAACACGCACGCGTAAACGGTTGGGGTCGGATCATAAAGGGGTGGCCGCGTATTTGCTGCGCCAGCCCTAATTCATCCCCATCAAACGCGGATCAAACGGATAGGTGGTGAGGTTTTCAAAGCCATCTTCGGTGATCAACACCTGCTCTTCGAGCTTGATTGAGAAATCACCACCTTCGGGGCTCACCAATGCTTCGACACAGAGCACCATGCCCGCCTCCAATCTATGATCAAACGCGCCTGTGACCGCCTCATCTGGATAGGCAATCAGCGGCCATTCATCACAAAGCCCAACCCCATGCATAAGGCAGCTATATTTGCCTTTCTGGTATTGATCATCAAGCACATGGGTGTTGCGCACGATATCTTCGATGCGCGCCCCTGGTTTGAGCATCTCCATATTGGTCATGATGTGTTCATGGGCGTGTTGCATGGCGTAAACCATATCGGGGCGCGGGGGCTGATCCCCGACCCACCATGTGCGCGACACATCAATGCAGATGCCATACGGCCCGATGAGATCGGTATCAAAGGCAACGATTTCGTTGTTTTGCACAATGCGCGGTCCACATTCTTGGAACCACGGATTGGTGCGTGGCCCAGAGGACAGAAGGCGGGTTTCAATCCATTCCCCACCGCGGCGGATGTTTTCGGCGTGTAGAATGGCCCAGATGTCGTCTTCGGACATGTTGCCTTGGGGCACATCGTTGCGTGTGCGCTGCTCCATTTCAAACATCGCGGCTTCGCAGGCGTGATGGGCACAGCGCATGGCCAAAATTTCATCGGGCCCTTTGATGGCGCGGGATTTTTCGGTGACTTCTTCGCCGTCAAGGACGTCAAACCCGGCCTGTTCCAAGGCCCGCAAGCCCGCGACCATGATTTTATCCACGGCCAAGCGACGATTGTCGCCGGCATGGGCGCGCATCACCTCATCGATTTGTCCAACAAAATCATGGGCCGCGTCGTTATCTTTATCGCCAACAGCAAAATAAAACATCGAGGCCCCAGATCGGTTTTCTTTTACCAGTGGGTTATAATCCGCCAAAAACGGTGCGTTTTTATAATCCCACAAAACCATATGCCCATCGGCGCATAACAGCACCGCGCGAAACGGGTTATGGGTGTTCCAGAGCTGCATATTGGTGGTGTCGGTGGCATAGCGAATGTTGAGAGGATCAAACATCAAAAGCCCGCCAAGCCCGCGATCAACGATATGCTGGGTGAGGCGTTCCCAACGGTATTTGCGCATCTGTTCAAGGTTTGGCGGAGTGAGGCCCGCAGCCTCCCATTCTTTAAAGGCAAGCTGGGTCGGCCCGATTTCAATGCGATCATTATCGTTGGGGGACCCATCGCCCAAGGTTGCACCTTTGGTTGGATCAATTTTACGTCGGTCGCGGTAGGGATCAGTCATGGGAACCTCCTGTTGTGACCATTAAGAGCGCAGTATCAGGGGGCGTCTTTTCCAAAAGCGACAAGAGTTTATGTCGCAATTGAGGCGGTTTTGGGTGGTTTTCCTTGATTATGGGGGGCGTAGGTTTCATACTCAAAAAAAACGACCCCGCCGCGGCATTGACCGTGATGTGAAGGCGATAAAGGAAGCAGTATGAGGCGAAAGCAGTCCTCACATTTTGGAAAAGGGCCTGTCCCTGTTACGCCGCGGATATCCTCCATGGTGTGCATCTGTCATTTTGATGCTGTGATGATCCATAGGGGCGGGGCGTCCTGTTTTGGCCTCTCTCAGATAGTTTGCATGGAGGCCCTTTCATGACGACCCGTACAGAATTTATTCCTGTGTCCCCTGAGAAACTATCGGCGCTCCCCGATGGGGCAATTGTTGTGCATGCGGATCCTGATGGTTATGAAAACATCATGGCGCAGACGCATGATTTCTTTAGGAAATTATATGCAAAAGCCCAGCAGGAACACACGCGGTGTTATGTGGTGGGCTACCCAAACGGGGTTGACCGTATTGCCCTCAAATTGGAACATACCAATTTGATATTTGGCGACTTGAAAGCAGGGCGGGTGCCTGCGCTTCATCTGCGTCCCAGCTATCTTTGTGGGTTTTGGTATATGGATGCGTATGGCGTCTATGCGCGCTCTTCAATCGGGGAGCGATCCTTTCGCGCCCATGAGATTGACACAGAGGCGGCGACCTATTTTTTCAATGCTGTGTCAGGGTCACACATTAGCGAAAACAAATCAAAGAGTACGCAGCCCCCTGTGACAGGTTGGATCCCATCCGCCAAAGCGGTCGTGTTTTTACAAGATGGCAGTCCCGGCATAACGGCGGAACCCTATCTCGCGACCCATGAAATGATTGCCCATGTGGCGCACTCAACAGATGAGCGCATCTATGTGAAATGCCACCCCAATGCCAGTGCGGCGGATCGCCTCCATGCGCGGCACGTCTGCAGCCAATTTGACCATGTGGAGATTACCGAACAATCGGTGCATGCGCTTATTCGCGCTTCTGCTTATGTTGTGACGCAAAATTCGGCTGCCGGATTTGAGGCGCTGATGCAAAAGAAACCCGTCATCACCTGTGCGCCTTGTGATTATCATGAGGCCACTTACGTGGCGCGCGATTATGCGGGTGTAGAGCATGCGTTGAACCAAGGGGCCACTCTTCTTAAGAGTTTCTCTTATGAGGCGTATTTCTATTGGTTCATGGCCCATCATATGCTTGAGCCGCAAATGGATGAATTTGAAACCCGTGTTTGGGCGCGGATCGCGGCCCTGCGTGAGGCACAAGATCAGCTGATCCACCGCAAATATGCGGATGGGTCCTCACGGGCGGTGATGCGTTAACAGGCTGCAGGTGAATGAAACGAAGCTTAAACGTAAAAAGGCGCCCCGAGAGGCGCCTTTATTTCATGAGAAATGATCAGCTTAGCAGCTGTAGTACATTTTATACTCAATTGGGTGTGGCATGGTTTCGTAAGCTTCGCTTTCGTCGCGCTTAAGGGCGATATAGCCTTCGATTTGGTCTTTGGTGAACACGTCGCCTGCACACAAGAAGTCATTGTTTTCTTCAAGTGAATCGAGAGCTTCGCGAAGGGACCCACAAACCGTTGGGATGCCGGCCAATTCTTCTGGTGGAAGATCGTAGAGATCTTTGTCAGATGCGGGGCCTGGATCGATCTTGTTTTTGATGCCGTCAAGGCCTGCCATAAGCAGGGCAGCAAAGCAAAGATATGGGTTTGCCGCCGGATCAGGGAAGCGCGCTTCTACGCGTTTCGCTTTCGGGCTTTCAGTCCAAGGAATACGCACACAACCAGACCGGTTCGCCGCAGAATAGG
>JBMYYE010000016.1:0-28968 GCA_049609065.1 Halocynthiibacter sp. | reverse complement strand
AAGCCCCAGACCAAACCAATGATCAAGGTGCTCAAAGAAATTCCCCAAGCCCACGGCATAATAAAATCCGAGGTCTTCATGAATTTCTTAGGATTTGCGTATTCCCATATAGACATAGTGGCTACCTAAGTGGCTTTCTCATTAAGATCAATGCAACAAATTGTTACACCCTAGCGCAAGTTGATTTTTAAGACCGCCGCACAGGCAAAAGGCAAGAGCGCCATCGTCGCGAGGCTTATTCCACAGAGCATAAGAAGGGGTGTTCCCGTCTCGAGCCCCTCCACGCCGCGACGAAATGTCTCCGCCCCGAAAATAAGGGTCGGCACATAAAGCGGCAAAACGAGGAGCGATAAAAGAAGCCCACCGCGTTTGAGCCCCACGGTCAAACCCGCCCCAAACGCCCCGATAAATGACAAAGCGGGCGTGCCAATCAATAGCGTCAATACCAGCCAATAGGCCCCACCATCAGGTAGGTTCAAAAACACGCCTAAAAATGGCGCAGCAATGGTTAATGGAAGGCCTGTCACCAACCAATGGGCCACGGCCTTCATCACGACCACACCTTCAAGGGGAATAGGCGCCGTCACCAAAAGATCAAGTGAGCCGTCTTCGTAATCGAGCGCAAAAATCCGGTCCAATGACAATAAACACGCCAAAAGCGCCCCAACCCATAGAATGCCGCCCGCGATTTTGGATAAAATCGCCCCATCCGATCCAACACCAAACGGCACGAGCACCACAAGAATGAGGAAAAATGCCAATCCAAGGCCAAAGCCCCCACCCGCGCGAATGGATAGTAGAAGGTCCCGTTTTAAAAGCGCGATCATAAGAAGGCCTCATCAAATGCGTCGCCCGTAGCATCCGCGCCAAATTGTGCCTTAAACGGCCCCAATTCCAAAACCCGCGCCTCTTCCAGCCCGAGATCAATATGGGTCGCGATGAGCGCAGCACCACCTTGGGCCAAATGTGCTTTCACGGCTTGCGCAAACAGCCCAACCGAGGCCGCATCCAAAGATACCGTTGGTTCATCCAACGCCCAGATTTTACGCCCACAGACCATCAGGCGGGACAGACCCAAGCGGCGCTTTTGCCCCGCTGATAGATTATGGGCCGCGCGGTCTTCTAGGCCTTTAAGGTTAAATGCCTCAATCGCCGGGGCAATCGGGCCACCGCCATAGACATTGGCCCAAAATTCGAGGTTTTCAACAACCGTTAGCGACGCTTTCAGCGCATCCGCATGGGCGGCATAGACCACCTCATCGGGGTTCATGTTCACCCGCCCGCTCATGGCGGGTTGAAGCCCTGCAATCGTGCGCAAAAGCGTTGTCTTGCCAATGCCATTTGGCCCACGAAAGATGAGGGCTTCGCCTTCAAAAAGCTCGAAGTTCACACCTTGAAGCACCGCCAATTCGCCACGCCGACAGGCCAAATCGTGACAAGACAGAAGCATTACTTTGCGCCTCCCATTGGGATTAATGCAACGCCCACGCGGCGGCCTTCGGAGGCTAAGACGTTGAACGTCCGGCAGGCTGCATCGGTTGCCATAGGTTCCCCACCAAGCCCTGCCCCCACCAACGCCTGTTCGAGCAAATCTGGGATTGGCGCAATTGCATCCCCCATACCAATGAGAAGAAAATCAACGTCATTTTTAAGAGCAACAAGCGCCTCAGCATCCTCTAGCCCGCCCCAAGGTTTTACCCCTTGCGCGGTGAGGATCAACGCCCCTTCAAACACATCACCTGCGATGCGAAAAAATCCAGGCCCATAGCCATCCACAGGCACGGCATCTTTGAATTCGACTTCTTTAAATTCCATGTAGCTCACCCATAACTCACCCAAGACTGACATAGCCCAACACAGGCCGACAGGGCAATAATTCCATATGCGACATATGTATAGGCGCGTTTGAATTCAGGACGAAAAATCCAAGATCCCAAACGCAGCCCCCCTATATATGGCCCCAAAACACAAAGCCCCACAAGGAGACTTTCCCAATGAAAGTGTCCGCGAAGGGTCAATACAGACATCAAAGCCACATCAATAACAATGAGATAGATCATCATATTGGCACGAATACGTTTGGCAGGTGCGTGTGTGGCGGCAAACATGAGCATCACAGGCGGCCCCGGCACCCCCGCGACACCCGCCAAAAAGCCACTCACGGCGCCTGTCGCGCCTGCCATGCGTTTTGAAATCTGTGCGGGCAATCGCAGCCCAAAAATTAATGCGGCGAGTAAAAGCAAGCTCACAACCGCAACAATGGTGCGAAACACCTCTGGCCCAATCAGTGTCAAAACATAAACCCCAAAAGGAAGCGCCAAAAGTGCAGCAATCAAAAGAGGCTTAACATCATCAAACGCCACATCTGGCCATATGCGGCGCAAAATGAACATGGGTCCTATAACTTCGAGTGTCGTCAGCACCCAAACGGCTTCGATTGGAGGGAGGATCACCCCCGCAATTGGCAAGAAAACGAGCGCTGTGCCAAAACCTGCAAACCCGCGCACGATGCCCGCCAATGCCCCAGCCAGCATCAGCAAGCCGAGGCCCGTGGCCATCACTTCAAGAAGTGCAGTCATAGAACCCTACGCGTCGATATTTGCGTATTGGCCGCCTGCGTTCACCTTTTTCGACCAATCGCGTTTCACCCCAAGGCGCAACAAAATTGTCGAGGCCACAAAGACCGACGAATAGGTCCCGATCAACACGCCCAAAATCATCGCAAAGACGAACCCGCGGATCACATCACCACCAAGGAAATAAAGCGACACCAATGCCAAAAGCGTCGTGACAGAAGTCATCACAGTCCGCGACAAGGTTTCATTGATAGAGAGGTTCAACACATCCTTAAGCGGCTTTTGTTTATACTTGCGCAGGTTTTCACGCACGCGGTCAAACACCACCACCGTATCGTTCAACGAATAGCCCACGATGGTTAAAAGCGCCGCGATGATGGCTTGGTCGAACTTAATCTGAAAGAGGCTAAAGACACCAATCGTGATCAAAACATCATGCACCAAGGCGGCGACAGCCCCCAAAGAGAACTGCCATTCAAAGCGCAGCCAAATGTAAAACAACACGGCTGCGATTGCCAAAACCACCGCAATAACAGAAGATTGGATCAATTCGCCTGACACTTTCGGCCCGACGCTTTCCACAGATGGGAAGGTGATCGCAGGATCAATTGCTTTGAGCGCACCTTCCACGGCTTGCGTCATTTCCGCCGTGGCCGATTGACCGCCCTCTTGGGCCCCCACGCGAATTTGTGTCACATGCCGATCTGAGCCAAATGTAGGATCAAAGACTTCTGTGATGGAAATATCACCAAGGTTCAAAGGTTCAAGCGCAGCGCGATAGTCAGAGACAACAACAGGGGTCGTGCTATCGGTGCGGATCGTGGTCCCGCCTTTAAAATCGATGCCAAAGTTGAGGCCGATTACCACAAACACGGCAACCGATGCAATCACTGCAAGAAGGGACGCACCGAAGCTCACTTTTGCGCGCTTAAAGAAATCCCATGCCGTGTTTTCAGGCACAAGTTTCACATATGATTTCACCACAAGCGTTTTTGGCGCGCGGCGTTCAAACCACATCACAATAAAGAGCCGCGTCACAAAGATCGCCGTAAAGACCGATGTCATGATCCCAATGGCAAGCGTGATCGCAAACCCTTTCACGGGACCTGTGCCCATGATGAACAAAATCATTGCTGTAAGGAATGTCGTAATATTTGCATCGACAATCGCGGATGTGGCTTTTTCATAGCCCAGCTCAATCGCACGCGCCGGCCCTTTTCCGTCTTTGAGTTCCTCTCGGATACGCTCAAAAATCAAGACATTGGCATCAACCGCCATCCCGATCGTGAGAACAATCCCCGCAATCCCCGGCAATGTGAGCGTCGCCCCAATAATTGAAAGCAGCCCAAAAATCAGCCCAACATTCAAGATAAGCGCAATATTAGCAAAGAAACCAAAGCGTCCATAGCTCGCCATCATGAACATAAGCACGCCAACAAAGGCCACGATACAGGCCAATTTACCCGCATCGATGCTATCTTGGCCCAATTCAGGACCAATGGTGCGTTCTTCAAGGAATGTCAGCTCCGCAGGGAGCGCACCCGCGCGAAGCAACACGGCCAATTCGGTGCTTTCTTCGACGCTAAAACGGCCCGTGATGATGCCGGAACCACCACCAATGTGATCTTGGATGGTGGGGGCGGAAATCACCTCTTTGTCGAGAACGATCGCAAAGGGGGAACCAATATTTTCGGCTGTATATTGCCCAAATTTTCGCGCACCTGAGACGTTGAAGCGAAAGCTCACTGCAGGGCGGCTATTTTGATCGAAACTTGGCTGCGCATCAACAAGTTCCTCGCCTGTGACAACGGGATCTTTTTCGACAACGTAAAAAACACCTTCTTCATCAAGGCTTGGCAATATTTCGGTGCGCCCGCGTGTGGGCGCATCAGCGCTAGCGGCGCGACCAACAACGGGACGGAATTGAAGCTTCGCGGTTTTTCCGATAATCCCCTTCAACTCAGCGGCAGAGCCAATGCCAGGCACTTGGATCAAAATGCGGTCTGCACCTTGACGCTGAATGGTGGGTTCACGTGTGCCCACCTCATCCACGCGGCGGCGGATAATTTCAAGAGACTGACGCACCGTGCGGTCATCAGTGGCAAGCTTTTCTGCATCTGACAATTGGACTTTGATCGTGTCACCTGCGCCAGATACGTCGATATCCATGGCGCCTGCGCTCGATAAGGACACAACAGGGCGAGCAAGGCTGCGCACAATCTCAATGCCGCGCTCCAAGCCTTCTGGCTTTTTAACTTTAATCCAAAGTTCCCCTGCTGGGGATTTTGTGCGAATGACACCGCCCAATGTTGCGCGTTCAACCTTCAACGCATCGCGGATTTCACCCCACATGCCTTGCACGCGGCTGTCATAGACATCTTCGACCTTAACCTCAGCAAGCAAATGTGCCCCACCGCGAAGGTCGAGTCCCAAATTCACTAGACTGGTTGGGAGATAAGACGGCCATGCCGCCACATCCGCGTTCAACGCCGGCGTTTTACCAGAGATCGTGATCTCTTTGACCGCATCATTGTGCTTTTCCACCGTGCCGTAAAAGCCGTTCGGCATTGCATAGAAAAGCCCAAGGGCGCAGACGCCCCAGATCAATATTCGTTTCCAAAATGGTATCTGAAGCATCAAACGCGCCCTTGTAATCTTCTGTTATATATCGCTTATTCAGCAGGCTCGGTTTTATTCAAAACCTGAGCAATCGTTGATTGGATCGCACGCACTTTAACGCCAGATGCGATTTCAAGCTCAACGTCACCGTCCATCACCTTTGTCACTTTTGCGATAAGGCCGCCTTGGGTCACAACTTGATCACCCTTACGAAGGTTTGACACCATTTTTTGGTGGTCTTTCATTTTCTTTTGCTGGGGACGAATAAGCAAAAAATACATGATCCCGAAGATCAAAATCAGTGGAATAAAAGAGCCAAAAGCCCCGCCAATTCCGCCAGCGGCTTGTGCATAAGCAGGTGTAGCAAACATTAGTAACCTCATTTGTTTTGCGGCACCCTAAATGTGGGCGCTACGATTGGCAAGACAAGGGGGCGCGAATAGTTTCTTTTCATGGGAAACTATAGCTTTGACCCCTTCCGTCATCTGCCGTAAAACGCATTTGACTGAATCAAACCAAGGACGACCCCTATGCATGATATTCGCATGATCCGTGAAAACCCAGACAGCTTTGATGCCGCAATGGCGCGTCGGGGGCTATCGGGTGTGTCCGCTCAAGTGCTGGCCTTGGACGAAGCGCGCCGCGCGATGATCCAAGCGGCAGAAACCGCATTGGCCGAGCGCAACAAAGCCTCAAAGGAAGTGGGCGCCGCCAAAGCCAAAGGCGATGAAGCGGAATTTGAACGTCTGCGCGCGTTGGTTGCGGATAAAAAGGCTGAGGTCGCGAAGCTTGAAGAAGACGCCAAGGCCAAAGTTGCTGAGTTGCGTGATCTGTTGCTCACGATTCCAAATACGCCCATGGATGACATTCCTGATGGCGATGACGAAGACGACAATGTCGAAATCAACCGGTGGGGCACGCCACGTGACTTCGACTTCACGCCAAAAGAACATTACGAATTGCCATGCGCGGTTGATGGGCTTGATTTCGAAACAGCGGCCAAACTATCTGGTGCGCGCTTTGTCGTCATGAAAGGCGCGATTGCGCGTCTTCACCGGGCGCTGGCGCAATTCATGCTGGATACGCATATTGATGAAAACGGGCTACAAGAAACATGGACACCGGTTCTCGTGCGCGAAGACATGATGGTCGGCACAGGCCAGTTGCCAAAATTTGGTGAAGACAGCTATCAAACCACCAATGGCTGGTGGTTGGTGCCAACGGCTGAAGTGCCTTTGACCAACATCGTGAACGGCGAAATCCTTGAGGAAGCGGCATTGCCAAAACGTTTTGTTGCCCACACACAGTGTTTCCGCTCCGAAGCAGGTTCAGCAGGGCGCGACACGGCCGGCATGTTGCGTCAACACCAGTTCGAAAAAGTCGAAATGGTGTCTATCGTGCATCCAGATGCGTCACGTGACGAACATAACCGGATGACACAATGCGCCGAAGGCATTTTGGAAAAACTTGGCATTCCTTACCGCACCGTTGTGCTTTGCACAGGTGATTTGGGCGCAGGCATGCGCCGCACCCACGATATCGAAGCTTGGCTTCCTGGGCAAAACACCTACCGCGAAATTTCATCTGTCTCCGTCGCTGATACATACCAAGCGCGGCGCATGAATGCGCGCTTCCGCCCAGAAGGTGGCGGAAAACCCGAATTTGTGCATACGTTGAACGGGTCTGGGCTTGCGGTCGGGCGCTGCCTCATTGCGGTTTTGGAAAATGGCCAAGACGCCGATGGCTCTTGCAGTTTGCCAGAAGTATTGCACCCCTATTTGGGTGGGAAAACAACGATTTCGGCCGATGGGAAACTCGTTTAATCACATCAGATGGCGGTCTACGCCAGCTGTCTTAGCCTAAGCCAATAAGCCGTTTTAAAATCGGTTTCCGCACATGGGTGAAGGCCTCCACCGTGGCCCAGTAGGCAGGTTTCGGTGCGAGGTTTTCATCAAACAGACACGGGCGCGCGAGGCTCCCATCACTGCGTTTACCTTGAGGTTTGACACGGCGCATCCATGATGTCCGATCTGTCATCCCCGCAAAAACAATCCGTGTGAGGTTTTCTTCCCGCAAGACTCGCGTCAAAAAATCATAATAGTATTCAGCAACGATTTCATCACGTTTGCTAATCACGCTGGTCAGTTCCCGGTCATTAACATCCAAATCAGTAATCTGTGCCTCAACCCCGATTTTGGACAGTTTGCGAATGAACCGTGCGGTGTTAGCGGGCGACGGTTTGTAGCGGGTATTGAGCCGCCCTTGGATCCCGACCACATCAATGCGCGCGCCCAAACGGCGCAATTCTCTGATTTGTCCAAAAAGCGTGCGCTGTTTTTTCATGCACCACTTCGCCCGACAGCTCAGGCTAAATTCACTGATCATAAATTTGGCATGAGGCGCAGCTTCGTTCGCCGTGCGAAGGAGATAGGCAACAAACTCATTTCCGTACCGCTCCAACACGGGGTCTTTAACAAACTTCTTGGAAATTGCGGTCACGCTTTTCAAAACGTCCCAAGTTTCAACCTCAGGATAGCCCCGCGCCATGGCCTTAATGTAGTCCCCATACACTTTTTTTACGGCCTCATAATCATCAATATCAAGCCATGGGAATTTTAGATTTGGGACATAAAGAGATGATCCCAGCACCTCCAGATCATGCGCATTGGCGTATTTCATGATCTCATCCGCGTCACGAAATAGATGCGTACCTTTTGTTTTCATGACATTATTGGGTTTAAGCCCCCATTCCGGCGCGATTATATCGCAATGATAGGCAATAAGTGCTTCGACATCTGGTTTACTCCAAGGCTGATAATAGCTGCCGATTTGAATGCCCGCACGGAGGTCCTTGAGCGGCGTCATGCTCTGGCTTTGGCCGATGGAGGCAGTAAGAAGGCTCGCCCCTGCCCCAAGCATCATGGCGCGGCGCGTTATATGCGGTCCCATATCCCACCTTTTTTGTTTATGAATACATTCTTAACTAAACGAAAAAAGGGTTAACGAGCGGTAAAGGCGCGCCCTAAAAGCAAAAAGGACCGCGACATGCGGCCCTTTAAATTTGATTATTTCTCACCATGCGGCTTCTTATCCAAGTGCTTACGAAGCCTACTTGGAATGGTTTTCTTCTTATTCTTATACGGGTTTTTATCCGATTGTGACCGCATGGTCAGGCGGATGGGTGTGCCCGGCATGTCAAAATCCAAACGCAGCCCATTCACAAGATACCGCGTATAGGCCGCCGGCATTTTGTCAGGCGAACTACACATCACAACAAACCCTGGCGGGCGCGTTTTGGCTTGGGTCATATAGCGCAACTTAATACGACGCCCCGCAGGTGCGGGCGGCGGGTGCGCCTCAACCATGTCACCGAGCCAGCGATTAAGCGCTGATGTCGGCACACGGCGATTCCACACATCATGGGCGCGGATAATCCCGTCATAAAGACGGTTCATACCTTTGCCCGTTTTCGCGGATACCGTAATTAATGGCGCGCCTTTGAGCTGTGGCAAAAGGCGCGTAAAGGCTTCTTTTAGCTCTTTGAGCTTGTCTTGCTTGTCGTCTTCGACATCCCATTTATTAACCGCAACAACAACGGCCCGCCCTTCGCGTTCGGCCAGATCTGCAATGCGCAAATCTTGTTGTTCAAACGGAATTGCCGCATCCAAAAGCACAACAACGACTTCGGCAAATTTCACCGCCCGAAGCCCATCCGCCACGGAGAGTTTTTCAAGCTTCTCTTGTACTTTGGCTTTGCGGCGCATGCCTGCCGTATCAAAGATACGCACAGGCGTCTCATTCCAGTTAAAACTCAGTGAAATGGCGTCGCGCGTGATCCCGGCTTCGGGACCTGTGAGTAACCGGTCTTCACCAATCAACTGATTGATAAGTGTGGATTTGCCCGCGTTTGGGCGACCAACAACTGCGATTTGAAGCGGACGTTTTTCGGTAAAAGCACGAGATGCCCCATCTTCCCCTTCAACCACATCAATATCGGTTTCAGGTGTGGTTTCTTCTTCGCGTTTTTTATACTCATCCGCCATTGGAAGGAGCGCTTGGTACAATTCATCAAGCCCTTGCCCATGTTCAGCGGAGAGCGGGATCGGATCCCCGAGTCCCAGTGAATAGGCCTCAAATATACCTGCCTCAGCCGCTTTGCTTTCGGCCTTATTCGCCGCCAAAAAGACATGGGCGTTTTTGCGGCGTAAAATATCCGCGAACACTTCATCCGTTGGGGTCACACCAGTGCGCGCGTCAATCAAGAACAGGCACATATCCGCCATCTCAACCGCATGTTCGGTGAGGCGGCGCATGCGGCCTTGAAGGCTGTCATCAGTTTCATCTTCAAGGCCTGCCGTATCAATCACGGTAAAGCGCAGGTCGCCAAGGCGTGCCGGCCCTTCGCGTAGGTCACGCGTCACGCCAGGTTGGTCATCAACCAATGCAAGCTTCTTTCCCACAAGCCGATTAAACAGCGTGGATTTCCCGACATTCGGGCGACCAACAATGGCAAGAGTGAAAGACATGGGCGACTCCATCAGGCGGGTTAGAAGCTGCCGATACACCAAAATGCACGGGGCGAAAAGCCCTAAGCGTAAAACCCTTTAGCGAAACGCGTGCAAGACGCCCTTCGTGGACATGACATATAATGTGCCGCCTGCAACGGAAGGCGCGCTTGCAGCCCCGCCTGAAAGTGGCACTTCGATTGTGGTTGCCCCTGTCACAGGATCCATTCCGCGCAACACCCCATCAGAAGAGGCGATCCAAATACGACCCCCTGCGAAAACAGGGCCAAAATGCCCATGGGTGCCATCGCGTTTTTTCACCTTCTTCTCTGTATAGAGAGGCAAGCTTTGGCGCCAGACGACGGCACCTGTCGCGCGTTCAACACGGAGGAACTCCGCTTGATCTGACACGAAATACACGGAATTCCCGATCGGAAGCGCAGGACCATAGGCCCCTTCTTTAATGCTCCATCCACGTTCGCCTGTCTTTATGTTTATAGTCGCAAGACGCCCTGCCCCATTGCCCGCAAACACAGTATCACCTGCAACGATCGGCCCGGAGGAGAGTGCCGAGATTGACGAGTAGGCGCGGCCTTTGCGTTCACCAGAAATAAACGCCCCCCAATTGCGCGCACCTGATGCGCCGTCAACGGATACGATTTCGCCAGAGCTAAACGGTAAAATAACTTGTGATCCAATCACGGCAGGTCCCGTGCCACCTGCGATGCCTGATTGGGATGGCGTGCCGCTAATTTCCCAATTAATGCGGCCAGTGCCAGCATTAATGGCCCATGCGGTGTTGTTACCTGAAACGGCATAAACCGTTCCATTGGCCACGGTTGGGGCGGCAGAAACAGACGCATCAAGTTTTTGGGTCCAGCGAACAGCGCCCGTTGACGCATCCAATGCATGCACACGGGCGAACCCCGTGGTCACGTAAACAGTATTTCCATCCACAACAACCCCGCCGCCCGAGGCATCACCAGCGCGCTCATTTGCAGGTGTTAAATCCGTAGACCAAATGGTGCCGCCTGCGGTGTTCACCGCAGTGACGCGCGCATTTGCATCCATGGCAAAAATGCGACCGCCCGCGATGACAGGGCTGGCGGTGATGCGATTCTTGCGGCCTTCACCAGATCCGATTTTTGCAGACCACAACGGCGCAGGTTGCGCCGAAAGCGAGGCATGGACAATCGTGCGTGCGGCCGATCCCATCGGTTGCGACCATGTCCCAGACGTCATTTTCGGGAGCGCCTGTCCGAGCTTCATCGTGCTTTCCGCAATGGCAACAGGTGCAACACCATTTTCATCCGCACGAATATCGAGCCGCTCTCCTTCAAGGATAAGCTCTTTTTCGGAACAGCCCAACACCAACATGGCAACGGCAGATAATGTGACAAGATGTTTCATGCTCACCCTTTTGTCTTGCGATCCCAATCGCTTTTATTTGGTTGAGAGTTTAACAAACTCTTCGCCCATTGCGACCTATTTCTTACCCAATGCCACAATCAATTGTGAAATTCGGTCTCGTTGGGCAGGTGCGACATCCGCATCCGCCATAATTTCTTTGAGAAGAGCCAAGCCGTCGTCCATTTTGCCAGCCTGAATATCGATCAATGCAACTTGCTCTTCGGCCAACAAACGATAAGTCGAGCCAGATTGCGCCACAACTTCGAACCCCGCGCGGCGCGCTGCCACATCCATATCATGCCCCAAAAGCAAAAACTTAAACTGTGCAAGATCCCGCAAGGCTTTGGGTTGCTCTGCATCATCAGCCAAGGCCTGAAGCGCGGTTGCCGCGACATCGGGCTTTCCTGCTTTGAGAGCCGCGTCTGCTTTTAGCTGTAAAACAAGCCCCTTTTGGGCGCCTGTTGCTGAAACGGCCTCAAGCGCTGCAAGCTGCCCCGCGGCATCATCCGCATTCAAAGCCGCCTCTATCGCATCCCCAAATGCCTGTGCCACGCCTGCGACTTTGGCTTTCCGGTACTCATTATAGGCTGCACCGCCCACAATAAGGAGCACAGCCAAAACAGCAATCCACCCGTATTTTTTCATCAGTGCAAACAAACGGTCACGGCGGACTTCTTCTGTGACTTCTTCAATAAAGCTATCAGCGTCGCTCATAGGAGGCCTCTCTTTTTTCTCTTGGCCTCTCATAGCTCGTTGCGCCCCCAATGCCAAGCCGCCAATGCGAAAGCGCGGCGTCGTTTTGATTTTGCCCCTGCAAACAAGTAAAATCCGCCTATCCCTCCGCAAAACTGACACTTTTTTAAAATAATGTCATATTTGTCCTGACTGGACCTTGTCATTTTGCCACATTGTTCTACCTATTAGGGAAGGAAAGCTCTGAGGGTATGGCAATGCGCATTTTTTCGATCGTTACCGCAACATTGGTTTGTATATTTTTACTTATTTTCACATTGAAGCGTGATTGGGTAAGCCTCGAAGAGCCAGCACCAAACGAGGTTGCAAAGCAAGCTGAACAAACGGATATGATTTCCGTCGTCACCCGCCACTCCGAAGCGCAATCAACAAACCAAGCCGTGCTCCTAAGGGGACAGACCGAAGCCATTCGTCAGGTCGAAGTCCGCGCCGAGACTTCCAGTACCGTCATTTCAGAGCCGCTGCGCAAAGGGCAATATGTCAAAGAAGGCCAAAGCCTTTGTACTTTAGACGCTGGTGCGCGCGGGGCGTCCTTGGCCGAAGCCAAAGCCCGCCTCGCCGAAGCCGAAATCAACGCCAAGGCGGCTGATAAATTGAAACAAGGCGGATTTGCCTCTGAAACGCGCGCCCTTTCCGCCTCAGCAGGTCTGCAAGCGGCCCAAGCGGGTGTCGAGGCCGCGACAAAAGAAATGGCGCGTTTGGACATAACGGCCCCATTTGACGGCCTTTTGGAAACGGATACCGCCGAACTTGGGTCTTTGCTTCAACCAGGCGCGCTCTGTGCAACTGTTATTCAACTTGATACGATCAAACTTGTTGGGTTTGTCCCTGAAACACAGGTGGATAAAATTTCCATCGGCGCACAAGCTGGCGCACGCCTTAGCAATGGGGATGAGCTTGCGGGTCGTGTGACCTTCATTTCGCGGCGCGCCGATCCTCAAACCCGCACCTTCCGCGCAGAAATTCAAGTTCCAAATCCAGACTTTGCCATCCGTGACGGTCAAACCGCTGAGATTTTGATCTCAGCTGAAGGGCAAGACGCACATCTTTTGCCGCTCTCTGCTCTCACGTTAAACAACCAAGGTGACCTTGGGGTGCGCACCGTGGTCGATGAAACAGTGCAATTTGTGCCCGTGACGATGATCCGTGACACCACCGAAGGTGTTTGGCTCACGGGGTTACCACCGGTGAGCAATGTCATCATCATTGGCCAAGAATTTGTCACTGATGGCGTCAAAGTCCGCACCGTAGATGAAGGGATGATCAAATGATCCGCATCGTTGATTGGGCGGCTGATCATGCCCGAATGGTCCTAACTTTTATTGTGATCACCCTTGTTATTGGCTGGACTACATATACATCCCTTCCCAAAGAAGGTGAGCCGGATATTGAAATTCCGGCTCTTTTCATTTCGGTGCCTTTCCCTGGCATTTCCGCCTCTGACAGTGAGAAACTCCTCGTGCAGCCGATGGAAACGGAGCTATCTGATCTAGATGGGCTCGACAAAATGACCAGCACCGCCTCCGAAGGCTATGCAGGTGTTGCGCTTTTGTTTGAATTTGGCTGGGACAAAAGCAAAATTATGGCGGATGTGCGCGATCGCATGACCCGCGTGCAGCCCAATTTCCCATCAGGGGCAGAAAACTATTCCATGAATGAAATTAACTTTTCTGAGTTTCCTATTTTGATCGTCAATCTGACGGGTGACCTCCCTGAACGTACGATGCTCAAAATTGGCAAGGAACTCCAAGATGTGATCGAAGGGTTGGAACCAGTTTTATCCGCTGATTTGGCGGGGCACCGCGATGAAATGCTCGAAGTGCTAATCGACCCTTTACGCCTTGAGGCCTATAATGTGACCGCGGGCGAGCTCATCAATGTTGTGCGCCAAAACAATCAATTGATCGCAGCGGGTGAAATTAAAAATGCAACGGGATCGATGGCGATTAAGATCCCCTCCTCATTTGATGAGGCAACTGATGTCTATAATTTGCCTGTGAAACGCAATGGTGACCGCATTGTCACCTTAGGGGACCTCGCGGAAATTCGCCTCACCTTCGAAGATCACAGCGGCGTGGCCCGATTTAACGGCGAAACCACATTGGCGCTACAGGTGGTCAAACGCAAAGGCTACAACATCATCGACACCTCCGCCATTGTGCAAGAGGCGCTGGCTAAGGAACAAGAAAGCTGGCCGCCCGAACTCAAAGCCGCCATAAAAGTCGGCACCTCAAACGATCAGTCCACCATCGTGGCCTCTATGGTTTCTCAGCTTGAAGGCTCCGTTTTGACGGCGATTGCGCTCGTGATGATTGTGGTTTTGGCGGCTCTTGGGACCCGCGCGGCGCTTTTGGTTGGCTTTGCCATTCCGTCATCTTTCCTCCTTTGTTTTATCTTCCTAAGCGCCATGGGCGTGACCATTTCAAACATCGTGATGTTTGGTTTGATTTTGGCCGTTGGGATGCTTGTCGATGGGGCCATTGTGGTGGTGGAATACGCCGATCGCCGCATCGAAGAAGGCGCAGGCCCCATGCATGCCTTTGTTGAGGCGGCAAAACGGATGTTCTGGCCCATTGTGTCCTCGACGGCAACCACGCTTTGTGCGTTTTTGCCGATGCTGTTTTGGCCTGGTGTTCCTGGGCAATTCATGGGCATGTTGCCTGTAACGTTGATTTTTGTGCTGTCCGCGAGCTTGATCGTGGCGCTCATCTATTTGCCTGTGATGGGCGGTGTGTCAGGGCGCATTTCACGGCTTTTAAGCAGCCAAGCTGAAATGATCGCCCATTGGCCAAAACTCACCCGCGTGTTGCTGATCATTCCAACGGGCATGATTATGTTCACGGGCCTGATGAAGATGCTCAACCCAAGCTATATCTTTGGGGAGTTTGGCGGTGTGTTCTTAGGCGGGATCCTTTTCATGATCGGAAGCTTTTCCTCCTCCATCGCGTTACAATCCGCAAATATCGAAGGCCTCATGCGGCGCAAAAAAGTTGAAGCTGGCTATCAGCCCACAGCTTTTGGCATATTCATCCGCTTCCTTGTTTCGCGTCCCTATATGCCGTTTATATCCATCTTTGCTGTTTTGGGCTTTGTCGCTTTGACGTTCATCACCTATGGCGCCAACAATAACGGCACTGAGTTTTTCGTCGAAAGCGAACCTGAGCAAGCCATCATTTATGTCAAAGACCGCGGCAATCTTTCCCTTGAGGACAAAGACCGCGCCGTTGCGATGGTTGAAAAAATCGTCCTTGATACCCCTGGTATTGACAGTGCCTTTGCTTTTGCCGGCTCAGGTGGGCTCAACAACAACACGGGCGGGGCTGAGGCCCCACGCGATTCAATCGGACGGGTTCAAATTGAGCTCATCAAATGGGAAAAACGCAAAGACCAAGCCGAACTGGATGGGGATGTGGTTCTTGCCGATCTTGAAAAACGCCTCGCAACCATCCCAGGCATTCAAATTGAAATCCTAAACCTAAGCCGCGGCCCCGCAAGCGCAAAGCCCGTACATTTGCGTGTCACAGGAGACAATTGGGATGATCTCACCAAGGCGGCTGAACAGGTGCGCGCGAAGTTTGATCAGACCGAAGGTCTCACGCAGATTGAGGACACGCTTCCGCTCCCTGGGATCGATTGGCAGTTCAATGTTGATGTCGAAAAAGCAGGGCGTTATGGCGCGGATGTGGCCACGGTTGGCGGCATGATACAGCTCGTCACACGTGGGATTTTGCTTGATACAATGCGCGTCGATAGCTCCGATGAGGAAATCGATATCCGTGTGCGTATGCCCGAAGAATACCGTGTGCTGTCCACGCTTGATACGCTCAAGCTGCGCACGGCAGACGGGCTCATCCCGCTCTCTAACTTTGTCACACGCATCCCGGTGAAAAAGCTCGGTCAAATTGATCGCTACAATCAATCACGCTACTTTGACATCAAAGCGGGGATCGTGCCCGATATGGTTGATGCGGATGGCAAACCTGTCACCCCTGATGTGCAGATCGCCAACCTGACTTCATGGCTTGAGGATGAAAGTCCCCTGCCTACAGGCATCAAATGGGAATGGACCGGCGACCAAGAAGACCAAGCTGAAAGCCAAGCGTTCCTCGGGAGTGCATTCTTAGGGGCTTTGGCGCTCATGTTCATTATTTTGTTGGCGCAGTTCAACAGCTTTTATAACTCCATCTTGGTGCTTTTGGCGGTGGTGTTGTCCACGGCCGGCGTGCTTTTGGGTATGCTTTTGATGGGACAGAGTTTTTCCATCATCATGACCGGCACAGGCATCGTTGCGCTGGCAGGGATCGTGGTGAACAACAACATTGTTCTCATCGATACCTATCAGGAGTTTTCCGCCTATATGCCGCGGATTGAAGCCATCGTGCGCACAGCTGAGGCGCGCATTCGTCCTGTTTTATTAACCACCGTGACCACCATGGCGGGGCTTGCACCGATGATGCTCGGGATTTCGCTCGACTTTGTGAATGGCGGGTATTCGATCAATAGCCCCACCGCGCTTTGGTGGATTCAGCTGGCAACCGCTGTGGTTTTTGGCCTTGGCATTGCAACGGTCCTGACCTTGGTCTTTACCCCATCGATGCTGGCGCTTCGGGTCTGGGCCAGCACCTATGCAGGCGTGATCCGACGCTATGCTAATGCCCGTCGCCTTGGGCGCGACAGCCGCGCCTTCCAAGACATCATGCTTGACAAACGATCACAACAAGATGCGTCCACTGAAGTGATCTGGGACCCCTCCGAAATTGTCATGGGGTCAGAGACAGCACGAAAGAAGAAGTAAAGCATCCTCATTTCCAAAGAAAAGGCGGCTTACATGCCGCCTTTTTTCTGTGGTGCATCCCAAGACAGCCATATAAGTCGACCTGCTCCTCCATCTTATGCACTCTGACTATAAGGCAGGAATGAAGCCTAACAAAAAGGCATGTATAAAAGTCACACTTTCGTTTGTTTTCTTCGGCTGAAAAGAAATTTTATTGAATTCGCGCCATGCATTTTACATTTGTAGGGCCGTAATACCTGCCTATAACTTCATGAATAATAACGAAGAAAGCCCGCCTTATTATGAAAGCAATATTCCTTACGTCTGCGCTTATTGGTGCCATCGCATCCCCCGCGCTTGCAGAGTTTGAACAAACAAGCATTTCAATTTCACATGCAAAAAGCAACAATGCAGGAGCTACAGTTGGTGCAATCAAAGCCATCAATGTGAATTCCACCTACCGATTTGGAAAATTCGGGGTCCAAGGCGATCTGTCCTTTTCCCGTTACACCGATTCTGGCAAAAATCATGGCGACAAAGACCTGTCCCTCTATTTCTTTGGTGACATCACGGACAGCTTGCGGGCTGGGGCCTTCTTTGGACGGGTCGATTATTTTGGCAAACATGCCCTTAATACAACAGGTGTTGCCGCACAGTATTCTATTGGAAAATTTGAGATTGCTGCAAGCTACACGCAATATAGCGGACGCAAAGACTACGCTGACGTAAAAAGCATTGAACTCGGCGTAGATTACCGCCTGACCGATGCGTTCACCCTTGGTCTGGAAACCTCCTTTAACACTACGACAGATCAAGGCGCAGGAAATCAAAAGAACGACTTTAATTACGCGGGCCTTCGCGTTTCTTACGACCTTCCAGTGGAGGGGCTTTCGCTTTACGGGCGCTATGGAACAATGGATATTGAAGGGATAAGCAAAAAGCCCAGCTTCATCAATATCGGTTTGACTTATCAGTTTGGCAAAGGCGGCACCCATAGGCCATTTAAACATGCAGGCTTTATGTCTGACGCAAGAACGGGCCTCGCCGACAATTAAAGGCGTCCAAAAGCAAAACGGGCCCACGCGTTTGCACGCGGGGGCCCGTTTCATGAATAGGGTTCTTTTATTGAATCATGGTCAGCAGCTGGTTGATGCTGTCTTTTGCATCACCATAGAACATGCGTGTATTTTCCTTAAAGAACAACGGGTTTTCGATACCAGAATAGCCTGTGCCTTGACCACGTTTTGAAACGAAGACTTGCTTTGCTTTCCAGCATTCCAGAACCGGCATGCCCGCAATTGGGGAGTTTGGATCATCTTGTGCCGCAGGATTTACGATGTCGTTTGACCCGATCACAATCGCCACGTCTGTTTCAGGGAAATCATCATTGATTTCATCCATTTCCAAAACGATGTCGTAAGGCACTTTTGCCTCAGCCAAAAGCACGTTCATGTGCCCCGGTAGACGCCCTGCCACGGGGTGGATCGCAAAACGGACCTCTTTGCCTTTATCACGTAGGCGTTTGGTCAATTCTGATACGGCTTGCTGAGCTTGAGCCACGGCCATGCCATAGCCTGGAATGATCACAACGCTATCCGCGTCATCAAGAGCCGCGGCAACACCATCCGCATCGATGGCAATCTGTTCACCTTCGACTTCCATCTGTGGACCTGTGGCGCCACCAAAGCCGCCCAAGATCACCGACACAAAATGACGGTTCATCGCCTTACACATAATGTAGGACAAAATCGCACCAGAAGACCCGACAAGCGCGCCAACAACAATCAACAAATCATTGCCAAGCGTGAAGCCAATCGCCGCTGCGGCCCAACCAGAATAGGAATTGAGCATCGACACAACCACCGGCATATCCGCGCCGCCAATCCCCATAATGAGGTGCCAGCCGATAAAGCCTGCGATCACGACCACAAGGATCATGGTCCAGATACCTGCGCCAGACATATACATCACACCCAACACAATTGAGAGGATCAAAGCCGCCGCGTTCAACGCATGCCCACCAGGGAGCTTCGTCGGTTTGCCGTCAACTTTACCCGCCAGTTTGCCAAAGGCCACAACAGAGCCTGTGAAGGTCACAGCTCCGATGAAAATCCCGAGGAAAACTTCGGCTTTCAAAATCGCGATTTCAGCTGCGTCTTTATAGGCCAATTTCTTTGAGAAGCCCGCAAGATTATGGAGGCTTTCACCTGCCTCTTTCATGGCCGTTACCGAGCTCAGTTCTAGATCCGCGTTCAAGCCGATGAAAACAGCCGCCAAACCCACGAAGGAATGGAGCGCCGCCACCAACTGTGGCATTTCTGTCATCTCAACCTTATTGGCAACCATGTGGCCGATATACGCCCCGCCTGCAACCATAAGGATCAAGATAAAGTAGCTACCGACACCCGGACCAAACACGGTCGCAAACATGGCAAGCGCCATACCCGCAATACCGTACCAAACGGCCCGTTTGGCGCTTTCTTGGTTGGACAAGCCACCCAAAGACAAAATAAAGAGAACTGCAGCGGCGATATAAGCGGCTGAAACAATACCAATAGACATATCCACCCCTCCTTAAGATTTCTGGAACATCGCAAGCATGCGACGTGTCACGAGGAAGCCACCAACAATATTAATGGTCGCAATAAAGATCGAAATGGCCGCCAAAAGCGTCACGAGGAACCCACTGGACCCGATTTGGAGCAACGCGCCCAAAATCACGATCCCAGAGATCGCATTGGTCACCGCCATCAAAGGTGTATGCAGCGCATGTGACACGTTCCAAATCACTTGGAACCCAACAAAACAGGCCAAAACAAACACGATGAAGTGCTGCATGAAGCTTGCAGGCGCATAGGCGCCAACCAAAAGCATCAAGAACCCACCTAGGGCCAAGAGGCCCACTTGTTGTTTTGTGGCCGCCTTGAACGCGGCGACTTCTGCGGCGCGTTTTTCTTCTGGTGTTAGTTCCTTTGGCGCGTCCTTTTTCGGTTGTGCCGCAATCGCCGCCACTTTTGGTGGGGGCGGTGGGAAAGTGATTTCACCTTCAAACGTCACGGTTGCACCGCGGATCACGTCATCTTCCATATCATGGTTAATTTGGCCGTCCTTTTCAGGGGTCAAATCCGTCATCATATGGCGAATGTTGTTGGAATAAAGCGTCGATGCCTGTGTCGCCATCCGTGATGGGAAATCCGTATACCCCACAATGGTCACGCCATTGTCGGACACGATTTTTTCATCCATGACGGTCAAATCACAGTTGCCGCCTTTTTCCGCCGCAAGGTCAACGACCACAGAACCCGGCTTCATCAATTCAACCATATCCTTGAGCCAAAGCTTCGGGGCTTCGCGGTTTGGGATAAGGGCCGTGGTGATCACGATGTCAATTTCAGGCGCCAGTTCGCGGAACTTCGCGAGCTGTTTTTCACGGAACTCAGGGCTAGACGGGGCGGCATATCCACCTGTCTCTGCACCATCTGTTTGTTCTTCTTCAAAATCGAGGAATACAAATTCAGCACCCATAGATTCGATTTGTTCGGCCACTTCTGGGCGCACGTCAAACGCATAAGTAATCGCACCCAAAGAGGTGGATGTGCCGATCGCCGCCAAGCCAGCAACGCCAGCACCGACAACCAAAACCTTGGCTGGGGGCACTTTACCTGCGGCTGTTACTTGGCCTGTGAAGAACCGGCCAAAGTTGTTACCCGCCTCAATCACGGCGCGGTAACCTGCGATATTTGCCATGGAAGACAGGGCATCCATTTTTTGCGCGCGCGAAATCCGTGGCACCATTTCCATGGCAATCACGTTTGCGCCTTTTTTCTTCGCAGCCTCCATACCCGCGTCGTTGCCGCCCGGGTTAAAGAATGAAATCAAGGTTTTACCCTTGGTTAAGCGTTTTAGCTCCGCCTCATTCGGCTGGCGCACCTTCGCAACGATGTCGCATTCTTTCCAAAGCGCAGCTGGCGTTTTGATGATTTTGACACCTGCAGCCTCATAGGCGGCATCATCAAAACCAGCAAGCGCGCCCGCGCCCGTTTCGATCGCGCAGTCATACCCCAATTTTTGAAGTTGTGCCGCGCTCTCTGGGGTCATCGCGACACGCGCTTCCCCGTCAAATAGTTCTTTTGGAGCTCCGATTAACACGTGCTATCCCCTTCTTACAGTCTACGTTACAGTAGCAATTCTAGGTCTATCCGTCATATCCTGCGCAATATTATTTCGCAAGTGCAGCATGAATGCTTTTTTTCTGACCGTAACGTCAAATCACAATTTACTGATATTTCCAATCAAATATTAAACCCATCGCCGCGTCTTGCGCTCATACGCCGCATAAACGGCCTTAAACTTCATGCGCAATTTGCGTTCTTCTGGAATAATAAACCGTTTCTCAAGAATCCAGACAAGAAGCGGCACCAAGGGCAACGCAAGCGCCACATTCCAAAAAAGGATCAATCCCAAGAGGATCAAAACATCCCCGACATAAATCGGATTGCGCGAGCGTTTGTAAATTCCCGACTGCACGAGTGTGGTGCTTTCTCCATGCGGATCAAGCGTGGTTTTGCGCTGGATCATTTCCATTGCTGCCAGCAGCATCAACAAAACCCCACCACCAACAAAAATTCCACCGACGAGATCCCCCCAGTGCCCCCCATCCGCAAAATCAGGTCCGAGCGGTAAATACGGACCAAAGTCGCGCAGCACATATGCCACAATGAGTGCCCCTAAAAGCCACACAGGCGGAAGATCAATATATCGTTTCATTCTGGTTTATACGCAGCTGTTTGCAGCCAGCCATTGCGCCCCGTTTGTAGCGCCACAACATTTTCACGACCCAAAAGCCGTGCCGCAAATGTGGCTTGGGAACTGAGCGTCCCCGTGTTGCAATAAAAAATCACCATGCCCGTTTCAGGAATTTCCTCTAACCGACCCGGAATTTCACGCCATTCGATATGTGTTGCGCCCTGAATGTGGCTGTCTTCAAATTTTTCCGCGTCGCGGGTGTCAATGAACACAGCCGCCTCAAACACATCTTTTGTAATTTGCTCAGGCATGATGATGCCAGCCTCATAGGTGGCGAAATCCATATAGCCTGTGACCGCGTCCAGAAGTGCTTCGTCCGCTTGACCCGTCACTGGCGCGAAGAGAGACAGCGCAATGGCCACCCCCGCGGATTGGAAAACTCTTTTCATGCATATCCTCTTTGCTGATAACACCCATCATATTCACTAAAATGAATGAGATCACAATGTTCTTCTACAGGCACATATAGCCGCACAGGGCCACTTGACCACCCGCATCCCTCATGCGCAAGCTGATATCACTTTTGAAGGAGACCAAATGACTGATTTTCAAAAAACGAAGTCCAAATTCAATCTGCCCAATGGGGTGATTTATCTGGATGGGAATTCTCTTGGGCCCTTGCCTAAGAAAGCTCCGAAGCGCGTAAAGCGTATGATGAAGGATGAATGGGGTGAAATGCTCATCACCGGTTGGAACAAAGCGGGCTGGATGGGCATGCCGACAAATGTTGGTGACCGCATCGCGCGCCTCATTGGGGCCGAAGATGGCCATGTGGTGATGGGGGATACGCTTTCGATCAAAGTGTATCAAGCGCTGGCAGCCGCGTTGGAAATGACCCCAGATCGCAAGGTGATTTTGTCCGACACGGGGAATTTCCCATCCGACCTTTATATGGCGCAAGGCATCACCGAGATGGTGAACAGGCTTGGCGATGGGGGATATACCCTCAAAACCGTGGCGCCCGAAGACGTGATGGACGCCCTTGACGATACTGTTGCTGTGATGATGATCACTGAAATCGATTATCGCACGGGGCGCAAACATGACATGAAGGCGCTCATCAATCGGGCACATGAAGTTGGTGCATTAACGATTTGGGATCTCGCCCATTCAGCAGGCGCAATTGAGGTCGACCTCAAAGGCTCAAATGCCGATTTTGCGGTCGGGTGCACCTATAAATACCTCAACTCAGGTCCAGGTGGCCCCGCCTTCATCTATGTTGCGCCCAAACATGCGGACCGTGCACGGCCGGCGTTGTCGGGATGGCTTGGCCATGAGGCGCCGTTTGAGTTTGATCTCAACTACCGCCCACATGCAGGGATCGAACGCATGCGCGTTGGCACGCCGCCGATCATTCAGCTCGCCTCCCTCGAAGCGTCCATGGACATTTGGGATCAGGTCGACATGAAGGACGTGCGGCAAAAATCGATCGCGCTTTGTGAATTGTTCATCAAAGAAGTCGAAGCCGCCTGCCCTGATCTGACGCTTGCGTCCCCGCGGGATGCAAAAAACCGTGGCAGCCAAGTGAGCTTTGCTTTTGAACATGGCTACGCCGCGATGCAAGCCATCATTGATCGCGGCGTCATCGGTGATTTTCGCGCGCCCAATATCATGCGCTTTGGCTTCACCCCACTTTATATTGACGAATTTGACGTTTCAAACGCCGTGACCATTATCAAAGAGGTTATGGATGGGAAACTCTGGGATGACCCAAAATATCAAACAAAGTCCCGCGTGACCTAAATGAAACTCATGGCTCCCCCTCAACGGCATTTGCCGCTTTGTCGCCCAGCAGGCTGGGTCGCGCTTTGGCGTCGCATTGCCATGTGTTCGAACTTAAACGCGAAGAAGGGTCCTTCCTGTTTCCCAAATATGTAACACGAAAGGACAGTTTATGACGACACCTCTTAACCCCGCAGATGACGGCGCCCAAATGGATTTTGACGGGCGCATGTCATATGGTGATTATCTCTCCCTTGATCAAATCATCACCGCCCAACACCCAAAATCAACGGCCCATGATGAGATGCTCTTCATCATTCAGCACCAAACCAGCGAACTTTGGATGCGCTTGGCCATTCACGAAGTCACCGCCGCACGTGATTTATTAAAGGCTGGAAACCCACAACCTGCCTTTAAAATGCTCGCGCGTGTGGCGCGCATTTTCGAACAGCTGAATTCCGCATGGGATGTGTTGCGCACGATGACGCCGTCTGATTACACCGCATTTCGCGATGATCTTGGCCAAAGTTCAGGCTTTCAAAGCTGGCAATACCGTCTCATTGAATTCATGGTCGGGAACCGCAATGCGGCCATGCTCAAACCTCATGAACATCGCCCGGATATCATGGCCAAGCTCACGGATGAGCTTGCGCAACCAAGCCTCTACGACACCGCCCTTTTGGCGCTGGTTGATGCGGGGCTCTTGGATGCGGCCCATGTGACACGTGATTACGCACAACCCTATGTTGCAAAGCCCGAAGTGGCCACGGCCTGGGCCAAGGTGTACCGCGATCCTGAAACCTATTGGACACTTTATGATCTTGCAGAAAAGCTGGTGGATTTCGAAGATTACTTCCGCCGCTGGCGCTTTAATCACGTGACAACCGTCGAACGGATCATCGGGTTTAAGCGTGGTTCAGGTGGCACATCTGGGGTGAGCTATCTCACAAAAATGCTCAACACTGAGATTTTTCCAGAACTTTGGCATATGCGCACAGAGCTGTAAAAACGCATTAAACGGTGAGGGCTGCTGCAAAAAGGCGCGCAAATTGCGATTTGCCTTTATAGTAACCCTCAGCCGAGGTCACCGTCTGTAAAATCCCCATAATGCCTTGATGAAACAGATAGGCCGCCTCTTCTGGTGTGTCTGCGAAAGATCGGTGATCCATGCGCCCCAAGGCAACACCACCACTAATCCATTCCGCTAACACTTTCGTAAATGCAACTTCGCATTCTTCGATTACATCCCCGCAAATAGCGTCAGATGCCAAAAGGATTTCTTTGCCATGGGGCGAGCCTAAGATCTCCGCAAAGGCGGCGTCATCTTTGGCCTCAATTGCGGCTAGAAAGTTTTCCTCAATCGGCGACGTATGATTGAACACCTCACGCATACGTTGGGACGACTCTTGTAAAAATGCAAAAAGATACGACCGAAAAATATGTTCTTTATTGTCAAAATATTGGTACAAGGCAGGGCGTGACATCCCTGCCCCTTTGGCGATTTTGGCCATGGTGGCCGCCCGAAACCCCACGCCGGCAAAAACCGCATTGGCCGATACATAAATTGCCTCAATTTGCCCACGATCCCCCGACAGTGGTGTATGTTTTGGCAAAATAAAGTCCATGCAGCGCGTTCCTTTTCGCCGCTACACCCATCCGCAAAAGCAGAGATTGACGGCCTGACAATTTAAGTGAATAATGTCAGATAGCGATGGAGGTTTCAATGGAAAAAACGATTACCGTAAACGGTCAAGACCACAAGCTGTCTTTGCCAGACGATATGCCGCTTTTGTGGGTGCTCCGAGATGAGCTCAAACTTACGGGCACAAAATTTGGCTGCGGGATCGCAGCCTGTGGCGCCTGCACTGTGCATATGGACGGCGAAGCCGTGCGCGCCTGCCAAACCAGTTTCGCAGATGTTGACGGCCCCATCACCACCATCGAAGGCCATGGAACGCCCCAGCTTCTTTCAGACCTCCAACAGGCTTGGATCGACCAACAAGTGGCCCAATGTGGCTACTGCCAATCCGGCCAAATCATGCAAGCCGCCGCCCTGCTTTCGGAAAATCCACGCCCGACGGATGCCGATATTGATGAAGCCATGCAAGGCAATCTTTGTCGCTGTGGCACCTACCCCCGCATCCGCGCCGCCATCCACCAAGCCGCAGGAGCATAGCCATGGGACGTTTGATGAAATACACCCGCCGCGCCTTTTTGGTTGGAAGCGCCACCATCGCAGGCGGCGTCGCCTTTGGCGTTTACCAAACCTATAAAACGCTGCCAAACCCGCTTGCCCCGAAAGAAGGCGAAGCGACCTTAAACCCCTATGTCCTCATCGATGCACAAGGGGTGACCATCATCACACCGCGCGCGGAAATGGGACAAGGCACGCAATCGACGCTCGCGGCTTTGGTGGCTGAGGAACTCGATGTGGCGCTTGCGGACATTCGCACCCTACATGGGCCCGCTGCTGCGGCTTATTATAACGGAGCAGTTGCAGATATTATCTTGCCTGTTGCGGAATACGCCAAAACCAAAACCCATGAACGTATTGGCCGCGCGCTTGATTTTTTACCAAAAATGATGGCGCTCCATATGACAGGTGGGTCAACCGCGATGCGCGACGGTTTCGAAAAAATGCGCCACGCAGGGGCCAGCGCCCGCGAAACGCTCAAAGAAGCGGCTGCACAAAAACATGGGCTAACCCGCCGGCAGCTGAGCACAGAAAACGGCGCCGTACGATTGCCCGATGGTACGTTGGAAACCTATATCGACCTCGCCCCGTTGGCGGCTCAACTCGATCCAATTGACGCGGATCTACGCCCGAAATCCGAATGGAAAATACTTGGAAAACCAACACCACGCACCGATCAGCTTGGTAAAGCAACAGGCACAACCGAATTTGGGATTGATACCCAGATAGACGGGATGAAATACGCCGCCATCCGCCACAGCCCGCGCTTTGGGGCCAAGCTAAAGACCGTTGACGACAGCACCGCGCGCGGGATGCCCGGCGTCGAAGATGTCCTTCAGATGGAGGACGCAGTTGCGGTTGTTGCCACCAATACATGGCTTGCCTTCCAAGCGGCTGATGCCCTTGAAATTGAATGGGAAGAAGCCCAATACCCCAAAACCACCGATGCCCTCATGGCCCGCATTTCTGAAAGCTTCGCAGATGCCCCCAATTCCACATTGCGCGATGATGGCGATGTCGATGCCACCTTAGGCGCGGCCAAAACCGTGGTTGAGGCTGAATATCAATTGCCGTTTTTGGCCCACACCACCATGGAGCCGATGAACGCAACCGCCTTACTGAAAGACGGCAAAATGCAACTGTGGTGCGGCAACCAAGCGCCCATTATTCACGAAGACAAAGTTGCAAAGGCCGTTGGGCTTTCATCAGAAGATGTCACCATGCACACGACATTCCTTGGCGGTGGATTTGGCCGGCGTGTGGAGTGGGATTATAGCCTCTATGCCGCGCGTATCGCCGCCAAGCACGAAGGCACGCCGATCAAACTTACCTATACCCGCGAAGAAGACATCCGCCATGATTTCTATCGCCCTGGTACAATCGCGCGCTTTAAAGGCAGCGTCGAAAACGGCACCGCAACCGCGCTCGATGTGACCATGGCAGGTCCATCGGTGACCCAATCGGCCATGGGGCGTTTGGGTGTGCCCGCCGCAGGTCCCGACAAAGGCCATGTTGAGGGGCTCTTCGATCAACCATATGGCATTGAAAACTACCGTGTGAACGGCATTTTGACCCAAGACATGGGCATTCCTTTGGGATTTTGGCGTTCGGTTGGGCATTCCCATAACGGTTTTTTCCACGAAAGCTTTATCGATGAGCTGGCCCATGCGGCGGGCGCAGATCCGTTTGCGTTTCGCCGGGATCTCATCCGCAAAGAACACGAACCCTCAGCGCGGGTGCTCGAAGAGGCTGCTAAAATGGCCAATTGGACGGGGAAAACACCTGATGGGATTGGCCGCGGCATTGCCTTTAACCATTCCTTTGGCACCCCGGTTGCGGAAGTGATCGAAGTCCAAGATCAAGGCGATGGCATTCGCATCACCAAAGCGTGGATCGCCGCAGATCCCGGAACGGCGCTCAACCCGCAAAACATCGAAGCGCAACTTTCAAGCGGGCTTGTCTATGGGCTGTCTGCAGCGATCTATGGCGAAATCACCTTTGATGAAGGTGAGGTCCAAGAAGGCAACTTCCCCGATTACGATGCGCTACGCATCGGGCAAATGCCGAAGGTTGAAGTCGCAATTTTGGAAAACAACGCGGGCATTGGCGGCATTGGCGAACCAGGAACGCCTGCATCCTTGCCCGCATTGGCCAACGCGATCTTTGATCTCACCGGCACGCGGCCACGGCGTCTGCCCTTGATGCATGATTTTGATTTCGCGTAAATTGCAGGCCGACCCAGCCCCCTAAGGCAACGGGTCCGTGCGATGCAGGCGAATTTTCAGCCCGCCATGGGATATGGGCGGGCTGGTTTCCACAAACGTAAGATCAGTCGCACGCGCAAGCCCTGCTTCGCTCGTCACGATCCCAACGCGCCAGCCTGAAAACTGCGCCTTTAGGACCTTCCCAAGGCTGCCGTAAAGGGCGTAAAGCTGACCTTTATTACCAATGCGCCCACCATAAGGCGGGTTAACAATCACCAGCCCTGCGGGGCCTTCAGGACGTTTTAGGTCACTGATCGCATGGGTGTCAAAATTACAAATTTCACCCACGCCCGCACGATTTGCATTCGCCGTTGCCATGCCAATGACGCCTTGGTTGCGATCGCGTCCATAGAACGTCAAATCACACGCACCCGTTGGTGCCTTTTTCATCGCCTCAAACGCAACCGCATCAAAATTTGCAAGTTTTTCAAAGGCAAACGCACGGGCGCGCCCCGCCTGTAGCCCCATGGCCATTTCCGCCGCTTCAATAACAAATGTGCCCGATCCACACATCGGATCCAAAACGGGTTCCGTGCCTGTGTAGCCACAGCGCCGCAAAAACAAGGCCGCCAGCGTTTCGCGCATCGGCGCTTTGCCAATCGCCTCTTTATGCCCACGTTTATGGAGGCTTTCGCCCGTTGTATCGATGCTAAAAGTGCACATATTATCATCAATGCGCACCTTGATGCGGATTTCTGCATCCCCAGCAATTGTGGCCCCGTGTTCCTCGGCAATGGCCTTTTCAATCCGTTGGGTCGCAGCCCCCGCATGATAAATTTTTGATTTGAAACAGGTCACATCCACCCGTACGGGTTCGTTTTTTGGCAGTATGTCATGCCACGGAACTTTGCGCGCACGCTTGTCCAACTGTGCCAAATGAAACGCCCGAAAAGACCAAAACCGTGCGAGGACTTTCGTTGCCCCACGGAGTTCCAAATTCGCCCGCCATACATCGGGCCAGCCGCCGCGAATAACGACACCGCCTTTGATTTGCTCAGGGGATGCAAACCCGCGCGCGCGCACTTCTTCAAGAAGCGTAGGCTCAAGGCCTGGGGGGACGGTTAAGAATATTTCAAAATCTGTATCAGTCATGGGGTCTCTCTAACCGAAAGCCCCCGCAACTGGTACCAAAATCATACAGGCTCAGGATAAAACGCCTGCGCCACGCGTGCCGAATACGCCATCAAAGCCTGATTTTCCGCGACATATGTCCCTGTTTCCAAAAGAACCGGAGATTTAGAAATCGCCCGCAGCATTGGACCGACGCTCATATCTGCGGCGGTGGGTTTGTCCCCAAAAAGGAACGCATTATCCCCCAAAATACCCGTGATCGCGTCAATATCTT
>JBMYYE010000015.1:0-30102 GCA_049609065.1 Halocynthiibacter sp. | reverse complement strand
TATCCTCGATGGAACTCGAAGCAACATACCTTGCTTGGGTGGATTTTTCAGGCACAGGAATGGACGTTTCCGAAATTCACCGCCGCGTCCACAAGGTCGCGCGCGTTGCGCCAAATGACGGGCCTACCTTTGGGTTGGGTGGGGAACATCACCTTCGGTTTAACCTCGCCACGCCGCGCGCGCTTGTGAAAGAGGCCTGTTTACGTTTGAAAAACGCCTTTTCGGATTTGCAGTAGTCCGAATGGTTAAACGCCTGGCACGTGCCTTTTCATGGATGACCATCGCAGCCCTATTGGGGGGTGCGGTGATTTACCTCTATGGACAATACCGACCAGAAATCCCAATCCCCATCACAGAGCCCCTCACCGGAAAAGTGGATCGCATTTTGGTCGCAAAAGCGGCGCGTAAGATGCATGTTTACCGCGAAGGGGAACTCCTAAAGTCCTACACCATTGCGCTTGGTTTTACGCCTGTAGGTGACAAGGCCCAAGAAGGCGACGGGAAGACGCCAGAAGGCATTTTTAAAATCAACCGCCGCAATGATCAAAGCAGCTATCACCTTTCCCTTGGAATTGACTACCCGCAAGCGGATGACCGCGCCCAAGCCCGTGCACGCGGCGTAAGCCCAGGTGGAGATATTTTCATCCACGGACAACCCAATACGCTCAAAGGGCGCGCAACGCTCACAACCGATTGGACGGCCGGTTGTATTGCTGTTTCAGACGCAGAGATCGAGGAACTGTTTGCGGCCGTTGATTATGGAACGGTGGTTGAAATCACGCCCTAAGACGACCCCAAAAGCGCAATTGGCGTATCTTCGGCCTGATAATAATCCAATGGCGCATTGCCAACGGCGGCGGTGTTGCGCTTAAATTCATAATGCATTTCGTCATTTTCTTCCGTCGCCGCCACGATCAGACACTGATAGAGATGCCGACCACCATCATAAATATCGACAAGGCCGCGCAATTTAGGGGCGTTTTCAATGTCGAGAGAAAATCCGTTGTCCCAATATTTGAGAACTGGAAAAATGGCGTCATTGGCGTGAACCCGCAGGCGGCTTTTCTTTTTTAATGCCGCTTTTCGTGCTGCCTCTAAACCTTCGCGTACTTCTTTTGGCAAAAATTCCGACATTTCATGATCCCTTTTATCGCCCTTTGCTACCTTGCCACAGAAAGCGTAAAGGTCAAGTTAAACGCGGGGGCACCGCAAAAAACGCCCATCAAAATTCGTTGCCCCACGCCCCAAAACGTCCTACTGTTTTGAAAAATATGGAAAAGAGACCGATGATTAGAACACTTGCCATAACGGCCGCATTTTCGCTTTCCCTTCTTGGGACAACCAGCCACGCCAAAGCGCCCTGCGGCGGTAGCTTCAAGAGCTTTCTCAATGATTTCAAAAGAGAGGCCAAAAGCAAGGGGCACGATGGCGCAACCATCGACAAATTTTTGCGAAATGCCGCAATCGATAAAAAAGTTCTAAAAGCGGATCGGTCGCAAGGCGTTTTCAAAAAATCATTCATTGATTTTTCCCGCGCAGTCATTAGCAAAAACCGCCTTCAACATGGGCAAAAGAACGCGAAAAAATACGCCTCTATCTTCAACCGCGCTGAAAAAGAATACGGCGTATCGCGCGGCGTTCTTTTGGCGTTTTGGGCGCTTGAAACCGACTACGGTGCGTTTCAAGGCAACTTCAACACACTCAATGCGCTTTTAACCTTGAGCCATGATTGCCGCCGCCCGGATCTTTTCCGTCCGCAATTATTCGCCGCGCTCAAGCTCTATGAACGTGGGGATTTTCATCCCGTGAAAACCAAAGGGGCGTGGGCCGGTGAAATCGGCATGGTTCAAATGCTGCCAGAAGACATCATCCACCATGGCACAGATGGCGATGGCGATGGTAAAGTGAGCCTCAAAACCTCCCCGCCAGATGCGCTTTTGTCGGGGGCAAAAATGCTACGTTCGCTTGGTTGGGCCCCTGGTCAGCCATGGCTCCAAGAAATCAAAGTTCCTGCAAATCTGGATTGGTCGAAAACGGGTCTCAATCAAGAGTTTTCCATCGCACAGTGGCAAAAAATGGGTGTCAAACCCGCACAAGGCGGGTTCAAAAGCACGAAGCTCAAAGGTTCCATTTTGCTGCCAATGGGGCGCAAAGGGCCCGCATTCATGGCCTACCCAAATTACCGCGTGTATTTCGAGTGGAACAAAAGCTTCGTCTATGTGACCACCGCGGCCTATTTCGCGACCCGCCTTGAGGGCGCTAAATCCTATGATCCGCGCAACCCCGATGCCCCGCTATCAGATCGCCAGATGAAGAGCCTTCAAAAGAAGCTCCGCGCGCGTGGGCATGACGTTGGTAAAATCGACGGTATCTTAGGGGCTAAAACCCGTGCAGCCGTACAAGCGGAACAAATCCGTCTTAAGCTACCAGCGGACGCATGGCCAACACCGGAATTGTTGAAAAAACTGTAATGAACTTGGCTTAAGGAACGTCCTTAGGCCACCATTTTTTCCGCGTCTTTGAGGTCAACACTCACGAGTTGGCTGACGCCTTGTTCTGCCATGGTGACCCCAAACAACCGGTCCATTCGCGCCATTGTCACCGCATGGTGGGTGATGATCAAGAACCGCGTATTGGTGCGGCGCGTCATTTCATCCAAGAGATCACAAAACCGCGTCACGTTGGCATCATCCAAAGGCGCGTCCACCTCATCCAACACACAAATCGGCGCTGGATTGGCCAAAAATACCGCAAAGATGAGCGCAAGTGCCGTCAATGTTTGTTCCCCACCTGACAGCAACGACAATGTCGCGAGCTTTTTGCCAGGCGGCTGACACATAATTTCCAAACCCGCCTCAAGCGGATCATCGCTTTCCACCAAAACGAGCCGCGCCTCACCCCCACCAAAGAGGTGTTTAAAGAGCACGCCAAAATTTTCATTCACCGTATCAAATGCCGCCAACAAACGTTCGCGGCCCTCGCGGTTCAAGCCCGCAATGCCGGTGCGCAATTTTTTAATCGCTTCTTCAAGGTCACCTTTTTCACCCCAAAGAATATCATGTTCTTCTTGGATTTCCTTAGCGTCTTCTTCTGCGCGCAGGTTCACCGCCCCTAGTGCATCACGTTGTCGCTTAAGCCGGTTGACGTCCGCCTCAATAATATCAGATTCGGGCATCTCATCCGGATTCACATCCAATGCCTCCAAAAGCGCATCTGGCCGCAACCCCATTTCTTCTTCAATACGCGCCTCAGCATATTGTACGGTTTCGCGCGCGGCATCGCGGCGCGCTTCGGCGCGGGCGCGGGCTTCGCGCGCATCAGAGGCAAGCCGTTCTTGATCCCGCTCGGCGGTCACTGCATCCCTGAGCGCCGCTTCCCCAATATGGAGCGCATCTGAGGCCGCCTTACAGCGCGTTTCAGCCGCTGAGATTGCCTCCGCGATTTCATCACGTTTGGCCTTAATTTCATTTGGCGCGAAGTTTGCGGCTTTTAGTTCAGCCTCACTTTGCGCCTTGCGTTCTGTCAATTCCTCAGCCCGTTTTTTTGCTGTATCCAAACGGTGCCGCCAGCCCGAGATTTCTTTGGTGATCTCTTGCGAGCGCTTCAAGCGTTGTTCACCTTCACGGCGGATTTCGTCAAATCCCGCGCGTTTGCTCATCATCGAAATGCGGGTCGCTTCGACCGACAGTTTTAGCGCCTCAACTTCTGCGCGGGCCTCGGTCAAATCGCCCAGCCCTGAAAATCCTGTCTCAGCTTCACGGAGACGTTCACGCGCCGAAAGCGCCTCTTCATCAAAGCGCGCCACATTCAGGGCCAGACTTTCCAATTTACTCTCAGCAATGTTTTGTTCGGCTTCTGCGCGCGATAAATCGCGGTTGGCTTCTGAAACTTGCTGATCCGCTTTACGGCGGGCTTCGCGCGCTTCTTTTTCCGCGCTCACCGCTTGGGACAGCTGCGCTTCCAATTGATCATGTGCGCCGATCGCACTTTCTGCTTGGGCCTCAGCGGCGTCAAAATCCACCTGAAGAAGGCTCAACCGGTTCAACTGCTCAAGCCGAATAGCGGCTGAAGACGATGCATCATCGGCATTCACGCGGTAGCCATCCCACCGCCAAAAATCGCCTTGGCCACTGACCAAACTCTGCCCTGCCGCGAGGTTCCGCTGCAGGTCATCACCCAATTCAGGCGACACGATCCCGACCTGCGACAAGCGTCGGTTCAATTCAGTGGGTCCCTCAACCTTTGCCCCAAGCGGCGACGCGCCCTGTGGCAAAGCCGCATGCGGCAAATCAGGCAATGTAACCCAGCCCGTTTGCCCGTCTTTGGTAATCCGCGGGGCGTGGAGTTCATCCTCAAACACCGCGCCAAAAGCCCGTTCAAAACCAGGCATCACGGTAACTTCGCTTAGAAGTTGGCCTTCTTGGTCTTGGTCACGTTCGACCAACCGTTTGAGCGCCGTCAATTCGGCCTTCAACGCCGTGCACACGCCTTCGGCTTCTGCCCGTTTTGAGCGCGCCTCAGTTTCTTCCACAGCCAGTTTAGCGCGGGAAGCTTCGGCAGTGGTGATCGCCGTTTCGGAGGATGCGGCCTCAGCCGCGGCCGCCTCAAGTGCCATTTTAGCAGCCGACAATTGCGCCACCGCCGTTGATAGCGTGTCTTTTGCTGTGCCTTGTGCATCACGTGCAGTTTGAGCTTCGGTTTCGTTTTTCTCCAGCGCGAGGCGGGTATCTTCCAACAGGCGCTGCGCCGATTGGTGACGGGCAGACAAGCGCGCGACATCTTCTGTGCGTTCGGTCAATTCCGCCTCGCGGTTTTGCAAAAACGCCGCTGCTTCGCGCGCACTGCTTTCCGCCTCTTCGAGCTTCGCATCATGACCATCGCTGGCTTTTTCGAGCTGCTTAAATTCCCAACTCAGCCGATCAATCGTTTCATTCGCATCCACATCAAGCCCGCTTTCGCGCGCGATGTCGTGGGTTAATTGTTCAATTCGCCGCGTCAAACGTGCTATCGTGTCCGCCGCCTGATTTTCTTGATCGGTCAACGTATCGAGCTGCACCGTCAAACGTTGCAAAACAGCCGATGCGATGGCTTCTTCTTCGCGCAATGGCGGGAGTTGATCCTCAGATTTTTCACGCGCTTTAATTAAATCACGCGCATTTTTTTCCGCTTGCGCCGCATCTTTGGAGCGTTCCGTCAAAAGCGCCATGGCCTCAGATCGGGTTGTGTCCGCCTCTTTCCAACGGCGATACAACAGCAAGCCTTCTGCCTTGCGGAGTTCTTCGCCGATTGTGCGGTAACGGGCCGCTTGTTTGGCTTGGCGCGCCAATTGCGTGAGCTGGCTTGCCAGCTGCTCCAACACATCATCAACCCGCGCCAAATTGGTTTCCGCGCCTTTAAGCTTCAACTCCGCCTCATGGCGACGTTGATAAAGCCCTGAAATGCCAGCGGCTTCTTCCAAAATCCGACGGCGGGCTTTGGGTTTTGCGTTGATCAATTCGGAAATTTGCCCTTGGCGCACCAATGCGGGCGAATGCGCGCCAGTTGAAGCATCCGCAAAGAGCATCTGAATGTCGCGCGCGCGTACGTCTTTGCCGTTGGATTTATAGGCGGACCCCACATCTTTGGTGATGCGGCGCACCACTTCGAGCGTGTCTTCGTCGTTGAAACCCGCAGGTGCGAGGCGCTCTTGGTTATCAAGCGTGAGGCTCACTTCTGCAAAGTGACGCGCAGGACGTGAGGCGGCCCCTGCAAAAATCACATCTTCCATGCCACCGCCGCGCATTGCTTTGGGCCGATTTTCACCCATCACCCAGCGTAGGGCCTCTAGCAGGTTTGATTTTCCGCAGCCATTTGGACCCACAACACCCGTTAGCCCATCCGAAATAATAAGGTCGGTTGGGTCAACAAAGCTTTTAAAGCCGTTCAATCTGAGCTTCGAAAAACGCAAAGGCAATACTTATACTGATTCTGTTCCCAAAAGGATGCGGAGCCTTCGTCAAAGAGTCAACGAAATCACACTATATATGCCCCTCAATGAAGACTTATCCACAGTATATTGATGAAATCTGGCTAAATTTCAGGATTTTTTCGCCTTCGGGCACTTCAATTTTGCAAACATCTGTGCCGCATCTCCGCGCATGGAGCCTGATTTCACCTCACAATTTGTGGCCTGCTTCACTGCTTTTTCGGCCTTTGGGAATATCCGCGCGATGGTGGGCGGCCATTCCTTATTCATGCGGATCACTTCAACATCTAGGTCCTTTTTCCGAACCACAAAGGTTGAACCGTCCACCTGCACCCACACAGGTGCCACGCCCTGAAATTTCCTATTTGGCGTGTCACATGCTCCAAGAAAGAGCACAATCAAAAACGGACCCCAGACGTGGTTTTTAAATATCTCCATTCTGCACTCTAGGCATGCGATCCTTAATCAAAGCTTAACCATTTCAAAATGCATGTCGCCGCACGTGGCGGAATGTCGCAGTTACATATTGTGTAATCCCCCATACATATTCATAAACATGAATGTATAAGGAATTTGACAATGTCCACCCCTGCTCACCGCCCCGCGAACATCTATTCGCCGCTCTACTTCCTTGCGTCTTTGGGCGCGGGTGGTCTTGCGGTGACGTTTTTTATGTATCTTATGTTTTGGGTCCCGCATCCAAACCAACCTGTTCCTGTCTTCGAAGACATCTTGAAGGCGTTTCAAACCGGCCCTGCATGGCTCCAGACGGCAATTGTTGTCGCATGGGTTGGCATTGCTGTGATGGTTTTCTTGAACGTTAAGATGCTTTTGTGGAACCTCAAACAAGTTGGGATCTACAAAACCACCGACGCGTGGAAGGCGCTTTCAAATTCCAATGGCGAAACACAAATCATGGCCATGCCTTTGGCTTTGGCGATGACGGTAAACGCCGGGTTCATCGTTGGCTTGGTCTATGTGCCGGGCCTTTGGGTTGTTGTAGAATACCTCTTTCCACTGGCATTGATTGCGTTCCTTGCCATCGGTTATCTGGCTTTTCGCCAGTTGGGTACATTCATCGGCCGCCTTGCAGAGCGCGGTGGGTTTAACTGTGAAGCCAACAATTCTTTCGCCCAAATGATGCCAGCTTTTGCGCTTGCCATGGTCGGCGTCGGGCTCTCGGCGCCAGCGGCCTTATCGACCGTTAAAGTTGTGGCAGGCATTTCTTTGGTGGCATCTACTTTCTTCTTGGTGGCCTCCGTTGTCATCACCGTCATTGCGCTTATCTTAGGCTTGCGATCCATGATGGAAAACGGCGCAAATGCAGAAACCGCACCAACATTGATGGTGGTGATCCCAATCATGACCGTTCTTGGCATTCTCATCGTGCGTCAGTCCCATGGCCTTCATGTGCATTTTGGTAGTCACGGGTCCGCAGGTGATATGCTCATCACGCTCAGCCGGATGATATCCTTGCAGGTGTTGATCGCCCTCTTTGGCCTATTGGTGCTAAAACGTGTTGGTTATGCGAAACGTTTTTTAACCGGTTCCGAAAATTCCGCAGGCGCCTATGGCCTTGTCTGTCCCGGTGTTGCGCTCAACGTGATGAGCATGTTTTGGATCAATAAGGGTCTTGTTGGGGCGGGGATCATCGCCAAATTCGGGACCGCATATTTTGTGCTATCGATCATTCCGATCGCGCTACAAATCGCGATGGTTGCTTTGGTCTTTCACCTCAACCGCCGTCACTTTAAAGGCACCGCATCAGGAAACGCCGTTCCCGCAGAATAAAACCACCTGCACGAAAAACAAAAAGGCACCTCAGCGGTGCCTTTTTTACATGGGATATGACGCAAGCTTAGGTCTGTTCACCAATCGCGCGCGTTTCACTCAACGTCAAACCTGTTGATAATGCCTCTTCATCTAGCTGAAGCTCAATGATCGCAGGCTTTTGCGACGCTTTTGCGCGCTTGAATGCATCCGCAAAATCCGATTGCGTCGTCACGACCTCACCATGCCCGCCATAGGCGCACGCAAGGGCTGCAAAATCAGGATTTGCCAACATCGTACCACTCACCCGTGCGGGATAGGTTTTTTCCTGATGCATACGGATCGTGCCATATCGTCCATTATTGGCCACGATCACAATGGGTTTCGCCCCATGTTGAACAGCGGTTGAAAACTCATTCACAGTCATTTGCAAACAACCATCACCCGCCATACAAATCACATCCCGATCAGGGTGCTCAATGGAGGCAGCAATCGCAGCCGGCAAACCATAACCCATTGATCCAGAGGTCGGCGCAAGCTGGCTTCGGTAGGACTTAAACCGAAAATACCGATGTAAAAACGCGGCATAATTTCCTGCGCCATTGGTCAAAATGGCGTCTTCGGGCAACTCAGACGACAGCCATGTAATAACCTCTTCCATTTTCACATCCCCCGGTGTTTCCTTGGGGCTTTGCCACGCCAAATACTCATCACGCATCTCTTGGCGCCACGCGGCCCAAGAAGGGGCTACATCCGAAGTTGCATCGGCCAGCACAGACAAAAGAGCCGCCGTTGGCGCAACAATTGATATATCAGGGCGATACACGCGCCCAAGTTCATCAGGGTCAGGATATGTATGCACGATCTTTACCGAAGGCCCTGCAGGATCCAGCAATTCATAGCCCCCCGTCTCGATATCCCCCAAACGTGATCCCAACACGACCAAAAGATCCGCATCTTTTAGCCGCGCGCCCAGTTTTGGGTTCATACCAACCCCAAGATCACCGACAAAGTTTTCGCTTCGGTTATCCATGTAGTCTTGGCGGCGAAAAGAGACCGTAACCGGAAGGTCGAGCGTTTCCGCGAACCGCTGTAAATCACGCGCGGCGTCTTTGGACCAGCCACCGCCGCCCGCCAAAATAATGGGCCGTTCCGCGGCTGTGATCGCCGTTAAAATCTGTGCAGCTTCTGCTGCGAAGTTGGATGTATGGGGGGCGACACGTGCGGGCAAATCTGGCGCATCTGAAACCGCGCTAAGCATATCTTCTGGCAATGCCAAAACCACTGGCCCTGGGCGCCCCGATTGGGCCACATGGAACGCACGTGAAATATATTCAGGGAGGCGTTCGATCTGATCCACTTCGGTTGCCCATTTGGCAATCGGCCCCATGAAAGCACGGTAATCGACCTCTTGGAACGCCTCACGGTCGCGGTGATGGCGCGCGATCTGACCAACGAACACGACCATCGGCGTCGAATCTTGCATCGCAATATGAATGCCCGCTGTGGCGTTGGTGGCCCCTGGACCACGGGTCACGAAAAGCACCCCAGGCGTGCCCGTCAATTTGCCATGCGCCTCAGCCATCATTGCGGCGCCGCCTTCTTGACGGCACACAATGTTATCGATGCCACTTTCATAAAGCCCATCAAGGGCCGCAAGGAAGCTTTCGCCCGGAACGGAATACACACGTTCCACCCCTTGCAGTTTCAGTTGATCCACGAGAATTTGACCGCCGTGCCGTACCATACCTGTCTTCTTTCTGATGAAGTTCAATACCAGTTTAATCAAAGACTGCGGCAAATGCGTCCGCTTCGCAAGCGCCTATTGTGACGAGATACGATTGGCAATCTCAATCAAATTGCCATCTGGATCGGCAATATAAATCGATGTGATTGGCCCTTGGGCCCCCGTGCGCTGCACAGGCCCATCAATGATGTCCACACCAAACAGAGATAAGTGACCCTGCCAGTCCGAAAGGGGCGTTTCCGATACAAAACAAAGATCAAGCGCACCCGCCATGGGCACTTTGGCATGAGGCGCAAATTCCGCCCCCTCTTGATGTAGGTTTATTTTCTGCACACCAAATGAAAGCGCATAGCGGTCTTCGCCTGAGGGTGTCACGAATACCTGTGCCACCATGCCAAGCACGTCTTCGTAAAACCGCCGCGTCACATGTAGGTCGCGGGCCGTTAACACCAAATGATCGAGCGCTGAAATGACAGGTTTCATGTGTTCTCCACTTTCATTTGGCCATGCACCAACTGCGCGATTTGATCCATTGGCTCTTTTTGCTGATCCCCAACCAACGAATATTGCCAAGGTCCATCCTGCCACGAAACAACCAAATAGCCATCTTCGTTTTGGAAGCGAAAGGATTGATTTTGGCGCGAAGCGCTATGGGTTGCCACGAGGCTCAAGCGATCCCCTTTGGCATTTTCATACATGAAAAGCGCCGAAGCCTGCACCCCTGCGGGCAAAAGCCGCCCCCCAATCAGTGAAAACCCCGTTTCCCCAAGCTTCGGCGCAATGATGGCCGAGCCAAGCCTGTTTGATAACCATGTTTGAAGATGTTCTTTTTCTGATGCCGCCACTTCCACAGGGTGCAAAACTTCACTGACATATAAGGAATGCGCCGCCTTGGCCTGTTGCGCAAAAAGCGTGAGACCGGTGGCCATGTCCCTATCTTGTGGGGCCCAAAACTGCCCAACACCAACACCAACTGCAAAAATCGCAACCGAGGCCGCCAATCGCAAAGCAGGAGGCTGCGTATTTTTTGCCTGCGTCCGAAGGCCTTTCAAATGTGCCGCTGACGGCACGGGAACAGCCGCCCCAATCATTTTCGTTTGCTGGAGCAGCCTGTCATACTCGGCCGCAGCCTTTGGATTTTCGGCCAAATATTGCGTGAGATTCAGATGCTCTTCACGTGAAAGGTCACCATCAATGCCACGTTGCATCAACTCTTCTATGGAGGGGCTTACGGTCATTTCACGCTCCTGATCTTTGTGGTCGCTGATGCGCCCATATCCGCCTTTAGTTTAGCACGCGCCCGCGAAATTCGCGACATTAACGTGCCTTTCGGAATCGACAGTGCTGTCGCGGCTTCGTCATAACTTAACCCACCAACCACAACAGCAAGAAGCGCCTCACGTTGGTCCTGTGGGATATCATCCATTTTCATCCAGATCTCTTTGATTTCAAGCCTCTCTTCAGGCGTGCTTGTGAGTGCAACCAAATCCGCAACCTGATCAATGCCAACCACACGGTATCTGGCATTGTGGCGCCACTGATCCCGATAAAGGTTGAGCATCATTTTAGTCAGCCACGGCTTTAACGGCCGCCTTGGCAACCACAAAAACCGTTTGCGCAAAGCCCGCTCTACGCAGTCTTGCACCAAATCATCCGCGGCATCCCGATCACGCGTCAAAGACCACGCATAACGCCACAAATCTGAGAGGCATGCTTCAAGCTGAATTTCAAACGAACGGGTCATATCCCAACCTTAGATGAAAGATGAGGGTGGGCACCGCCACCCCCATTGTCAACATTCAAGGACGCGCAGTGTGCCACACACCTTTCACACCATCCCCCGTCATATCGCCAGGCTTTGCATCCTTAAACCACAGGTAAAGCGGTTGACCTTTATACGCGACCTGCGCGCTACCATCTTTGCGTGTGATCACGCTATACCCCCTTGGAAGGTCCATTTCGACCTCTCCCATAAGCGGCGGCCATTTGATCGCACATTCGCCATTGCAGTTTGAAACACCCTTTTTATCCTTATCAAATGTGTAGAGCGTCATTTTATTGGCATCCATCAAGAAGGTTTCGCCATTAAATGCCCCCGTCACAGCAGGCGCAGAGACATGACCATCCGCATGTACAAAAACAGTTGTTGCGACCAGCCCGATACAGGCCAAAGTGATAGTTTTAAACGACATTGGTTTCTCCGATTTTGTCAGGCCTGCGATATTGCAGACACTACACTTACGAAGGGGCGTTAAAAAAATTCCCACCTATGCATGTGTTTTTTAATAGACCAACTCTGGCGGACGCGCCTCACGCGTCGCTTGAGGCAAGGCGAAACCCAGAAGGGATATTATCTTTCCCATCCAAAATCAAATCCGCCATGACGTCCCCGACCTTAATTGACACGCCAAATCCGATTTTAAACCCACCATTTGCAACGAAATGCCCGTCCCGTGTTGGATGCGCCCCCAAAAGCGGCGCACGGGTCATCGCGCGGGGGCGCACGCCGGCCCACCGCCCAAGGATCGGGGCGGATTTTAGGATCGGAATCGCAGCAACCGCACGGGCATAGACATCCTCAATCTGCCCATCCGTCGCGACCGCGTCGGTGAAGTCTTTCTCATTCGTTGATCCAATGGCCAATGTGCCATTTTCATGGGGCACAATATGCAAACCATCCGCAAAAAGATGCGGTTTGTCACGGGCATCATAATTGAGCAAAATCGACTGCCCCTTCACGCCATATCCCATATTTCTATCCAACTCACGGCTGAGAGTTTCGAGCCCCTCATACCCCGTCGCCCAAACCACAGGTAGACCCGATGGCGCCTCATCTGAAATCTCAATCTGGCCGCCTTTGGCTTTAAATGCCGCCGCCAAGCTTTGGGCCGCAAGCCGCGGGTTCATACGGGCGCTCAAAGTATCAAGGATCAATTTTCCATACTGCGTGTCAGGGGCCCAATCCCCCCAATCATCCGCCTCAACAACCGTCCATTCGGCATAGCCTTTCCAGATATCTTTGGCCCATTCGGTTCGGTTATGGGCCAAATTGAGGACCCGTTCATCTGGAATGGATTGAATGCGCCCTGTGCGCCCATAGCCTGACGAAATGCCAGAAAGCCCATCCACTTCGCCCCAGTAATCTTCCATCGCGATGAGGCTTTGGAACTGGAACTCTTTTTTGTCATTCCAATTGTCAGGCGTGTGTGGCGCCAACGCGCCCACCATTCCACCGCTTGAACCTGCCCCAATCGCGCGTTTTTCGCGCAGCGTGACCTTGGCCCCGCGGGACTGACAGGCATAGGCCACCGAAAGCCCAAAAATTCCGCCACCCATCACGCATAAATCAACCATTGCCAAGCCCCATACCTTACGCCATCTTCGCTCTGTTCTCCGATCTTTAGGACATATCATGACAAAGAACCAGCCTCCGCGCCTCAACTGGCGCAACGATGAAATTCCGGTGTCCGTGCACTTCGATGACCCTTATTTTTCACTGGAAGGGGGGCTTGCGGAAACGCGCCACGTGTTCTTGGCTGGAAACGCCCTCCCCGAACGGTTCAAAGATGGATTTCACATCGCCGAACTGGGATTTGGCACAGGATTGAACATGTTCACAACCCTTCTGTCTTGGCGGGCAGCGGGCCTGAAAACCCGCCTAAAATTCACCAGTTTTGAGGCCTATCCCCTCACCGCCCAAGACATGGAAAAGGCGCTTTCGGCCTTTCCCGAAGCCCGCGCCATCGCAGACCCCATTTTAAACGCTTGGGCCAAAGGGGAAACTCAAATTATGCTTGAGGATCTTGACCTCACCGTGGTGATCGGGGACGCACGAACCACCTTGCCCGATTGGGATCACATGGCAGATGCATGGTTCTTGGACGGGTTTTCCCCAGCTAAAAACCCCGAACTTTGGGAAGACCCCCTCTTGCAGTCTGTAGGCGATCACACATGCGCAGGTGGCACATTTGCAACCTACACGGCTGCGGGCTTCGTTCGCAAAGGATTGACAAACGCCGGTTTCACCGTCACGCGGGAAAAAGGCTTTGGCCGCAAACGCCATATGAGCACAGGGGTGAAATTATGATGGACGCGCAAAACAATACGCGCCTTGGGATCATATTGATGGTCGTCACGGTTTTTATTTTCGCACTCCAAGACGGGTTATCGCGCCATTTGGCAGAAGCCTACAACACCCCCATGATCGTGATGATCCGCTACTGGTTTTTTGCGGCGTTCGTCATTGCGGTTGCCGCCCGAAAAGGCGGTGGCATTCGCAAAGCCGCCCATACGGAACAGCCGTTTTTGCAAATTCTGCGCGGCGTTCTTTTGGCAACCGAAGTCACCGTCATGGTCATTGCGTTCACCAAACTCGGGCTCATCGAAAGCCACGCGGTGTTCACATCTTATCCGCTTTTGGTGGCCGCGCTTTCTGGCCCGATTTTAGGCGAACGCGTCGGCTGGCGCCGTTGGATCGCGATCGGCATTGGGTTTCTGGGCGTATTAATCATCTTACGCCCTGGTTTTGGGGTGTTTTCACCCGCAGCGCTCATCCCGCTTATGGCGGCCACAATGTTTGCCGTTTACGGTCTGTTGACACGTTATGCCGCACGCAAAGACAGCGCCGCGACGAGCTTCTTTTGGGCGGGCGTCGCTGGTGCAGTTTCCGCCACGATTGTCGGGATTACCTATTGGGAACCCATGGCGCAAAGCGACTGGATTTATATGGCAGCTTTATGTGTGTCAGGGGCCCTTGGGCATTTTTGTCTGATCAAATGCTACGAAGTTGCAGAAGCCAGCGCCGTACAGCCGTTTGCCTATCTACAGCTCGTTTTTGTATCATTCATTGGCGTCATGTTCTTTGGTGAAACCATAACCGCACCCGTGATGATTGGCGCCGCGCTTGTGATTGCGGCGGGTGTGTTCACACTTTGGCGCGAACGCCAAACGGCCTAACGCCCTTTAAGTGCATCTGATAAACCAACAGGTCCCGCCGACCCACGCAGCTTTGCCGCATAAATCGTGTAACCTTCGGACACGCGCATCACATAATTGCGCGTTTCACGAAATGGGATATGTTCGATCCAATCCACAACATCCGCCCCATTCACACGTGGATCACCAAGCGTTTTTTGCCACGACCGCGACCGACCAGGACCGGCGTTATATCCCACTGATGTGAGGATCAAAGACGGTCCAAATTCATCCCGCAACGTCGCGAGGTATCCAGACCCCAAGCGCGCATTATACCGCCAGTCTTGTGTCAGCTTGGCCTTCGAATACGCTTCGCCATATTTCTTTGCCATGAGCTTTGCCGTACCCGGCAAAAGCTGCATCAAGCCATAGGCATCTGCATGACTGCGCACCACAGGATCAAATTCGCTTTCGCGCCGCGCGATGGACAATGAAAGCGCAGCTGGTGCTTTGATATCCTCATTGCGAAGCTGGTGCAGCGGATAATACGCGTTCGCCAAAATACCACCACGCCGTGCGGCATCTTTAGCCAGCATGAGCGCCAGATGCGGTTCTTCAATTGCGATCATTCTATCGGCAATCTGCCCCATCTCTGGCAAGGATACCGATTTTCCAAGTGCGCGAAAAAACTTCTCGCCTTCGCTTCGATAGCCCGCTTTTAGCAACAACATCCCCGCCTGATAGAGACTTTCCCCAGCATATGCCGCGCTATCCGCACCAGGATATTTGGTTTTCCCAAGCAGCACGGGATCCAGATCCCGCCCGAGCTTTTCTGCCGACAGTTGTCCATAAAAACTCGATTGCCAGCGCGCCCCGTATTCATACGCCTGTTGCGCCGCATCGGCATCACCACGCGCCTCATGCGCGCGGCCTTTCCAATACCCTGCCCGACCATAAGAAATCGGCGTGCCAACTGCGTTATGGTGGTTGGTGAAATGCGAAAGTGCACGATCAGGATCCTTGAGATAGTTCAGCGCCAGATACCCTGAGAGCCATTCTAGATCCGCATAATTGCTGCCTTTTTCAAGGTGATGAGATGACGCAATTTTATAGGCCAAAGCCCCTTCGCCCGCGCGCATTTTTTTACGCGCTAGGATACGACGATAGCTGGCCCATTTTTCTGGAAACTTCAACTTCGCTTTGGAGGCCGAAAACTCCAAAAGGAGATCAATCGCGCTGTCATCAAACCCTTTACGGGCCCGCCATAAGAACCGTTCGTAATTGAGCCCCGCTCCTTTGGAATAGCCGGCAGGCACCGCCGCCACGAGGGTATCAACACCCGCAGCCCGTGCACGCAACGCGGCGCGGGCCTTGGCGTTTTTCACGTAATCCGCCTCAACAAATTTATAAAGAGGGGCCGCCTCTTTGCCACGCCCGCTCCAAAGCAACATTTCGAGACGCGCGATATGGTCCTCGCCTGTTAAAACCCAGTTATACGCATTCAAAATTGTAGCGTAGAACGCAGGTTCTATCGGAAGCGTTCTCCATGCGTGTCGCATGTCAGCCGCGCTTTCAGGTCCGCGCGCCTGCGCCAAGTAATAGGCGCCGCGTCCCGTAAGGGGGGCTGCTGTTTTAAAAAACGCCAAAATATCTGTTTTTGGCGTATCTGACGTCATGAGACGTTCCGCCTTGAGGCGCAAACGCGCCTGATCTGGCCAATTCGGGCGACGGGCAAAAAATGCAGTGTAGTCTTTTAGCCTGCCTTCACCCCGCATCAAAAGACGCCGTTCGATGAGGCTCGTGACCAAGGGGCCGGCCCCAGCCTGTAGGCTACGCGCCTTCGCATAATCCTTGCGAGACACTGATTCCATTGCATTTTCCAAGCGTTCCACATGGGGAGATTTTGCCTGAAGGGGCATAACACCAACAACAAACGCACAAAGGCTATAGGCGATAAAACGCATTTCGGCTGCTCTTCTTTTCTTTTTGTTGTCCTAAACATAGGGGAATTTAGCGGATTTTCCATTCACAACTTGGCAAAGCAAGGAATGCCAGCTAGTTTCCGCGCGTTACAACACGATTCAATAATCAACCAAAGGAGATGTATCATGTTCAAAGGATCGATGCCCGCACTGGTCACGCCGTTGAAAAACGACAAACTGGATCTTGATACGCTCAAACACTTGGTTGAGTGGCACATCGCAGAAGGGTCCTCAGGGCTGGTTCCTGTTGGGACAACTGGCGAAAGCCCGACCCTCACCCATTCTGAGCATGAAGCCGTGGTTGAGGCCGTGGTGAAAGCCGCCGCAGGTCGCATTCCGGTGATCGCAGGTGCAGGCAGCAACAACACGGTCGAAATGCTTCGCCATGTGGAACATGCAAAATCCGTTGGCGCTGATGCCGCCCTTGTCGTAACACCTTATTACAACAAGCCAACCCAAGCCGGCATGATCGCACATTTCAAAGCCGCCAATGATGTTGGGCTTCCGATTGTGATCTACAACATTCCGGGGCGTTCGGTGGTCGATATGACACCTGAAACCATGGGTGAATTGGCCAAGCTCGAAAACATTATCGGCGTAAAAGATGCAACAGGCGACATCGCACGTGTGTCGCAGCAACGCATGTCATGTGGTCCAGAGTTCACCCAACTGTCGGGCGAAGATGCTTCTGCCTTGGGCTTTAACGCCCATGGCGGCGTTGGCTGTATTTCCGTAACCGCAAATATCGCGCCGCGCCTTTGTGCGGAGTTTCAAGCCGCAACACTTGCAGGCGAATATGCCAAGGCGCTTGAAATTCAAGATAAGCTCATGCCGCTTCACGAGGCGATTTTCCTTGAGCCAGGGCTTGTTGGCGCGAAATATGGCCTGTCTGTTTTGGGCAAATGTTCAAACGAAGTCCGCTTGCCTTTGACGGCCTTGTCAAACGCCACCAAAGAAAAAATTGAAGATGCCATGCGCTTTGCAGGGCTCATCACCTAAAGCTATGGCGAAAAAACCTAAATCGGACCCCAACTACAAAGTCGTGTCGGAAAACCGCCGTGCACGCTATGACTACGCAATCGAAGACGACATCGAATGCGGCGTCATGCTTTTGGGGTCCGAAGTCAAATCCCTTCGGGAAAAATCAGGCAATATCGCCGAAAGCTATGCCGCCGTCGAGGATGGTGAGCTGTGGCTCGTTAATTCCTATATCGCACCTTATGAACAAGCCAAAACATGGGGTCATTTGGAGCGCCGCAAGCGCAAGCTTTTGGTGTCCAAACGTGAACTCGCCCGCCTTTGGGCCGCGACCCAGAAAAAGGGCATGACCCTTGTGCCAATGGTGATGTATTTCAACCATAAAGGTCGATTGAAAATCAAATTGGGCATCGCCAAAGGCAAGCAAAACCACGACAAACGTGCCACTGAGGCCAAACGTGACTGGGGACGTCAGAAGCAGCGCCTCCTACGGGACCGCGGGTAATCCTGTCAAAACCCACCCTCTTATTTCCGGAATTCTTCTAGGCTTTCTGGCCCTTTGCCGTTGAGGGGGAAAAGCCCCGTGCCTTTCCCCTATTCCATTGCGGCCTCATCCCATAAATTCAAGAAGAGCAAGGGGATTAGGTGCCTCTCAAACTAAAGGAATTTACATATGGATATTGGGACGATCATTTCACTTTTGGCAGGTGCAGGCGGCGGGAACCTTGCGTCTCGTGTGTTTGGTAAGCTTGACCAGGGTCTTTTGATTAACTCAATTGCGGGTATCGTTGGGGGCGGCATTGGTGGCCAAGTCCTTAGCGCTGTTGTCCCTGCTCTTGCAGGGGGCGGCGTGGATGTCATGGGTATCATCGGTCAGGTTTTGAGCGGCGGTATCGGTGGTGGTGCGCTTTTGGCGATCTTTGGTGTCGTCAAAAACATGCTCGCCAAGTAATTTTAAAAAAGATATTTTATCAAAGTGGGCACAGGGAAACCTGTGCCCTTTTTTATTGCACATTTCACCTGAAATCGGTAGCTATAAGGCGACAAAAATATGAGGAAACAATGCCACATAGTGACCCCAGAACACTCGTTTCAGCCCAATGGTTAAAAGATCATATTAAGAACCCCGATCTGCGGATCATTGACGCGTCATGGTTTATGCCCGCTCAGAACCGCGACACACGCGCGGAATACGACGCCGGTCACATTCCAAACGCCCGCTTTTTTGACATTGATGAGATTTGCGATCAGCGTTCAGAACTGCCGCATATGGCACCAACAATTGAAAAATTTATGTCGCGCATGCGGGCCATGGGGATTGGAGATGGCCACCAAGTGGTTGTCTACAATACGTCGGGCATTTTTTCTGCCGCGCGCGTGTGGTGGACCTTCCGCCTCATGGGGAAAACAGATGTGGCCGTTTTGGACGGAGGCTTGCCCGCCTGGACGGCCATCGGCGGCGAGACCGAAGATCTCCCACCCGTGATCCGTGATCGCCACATGACCGTGCAACGCCAAGCCCACCTCATCAAAGACGTGACGCAAGTTGCGTCAGCCTCAAAGCTTGGCAACTTTGACATTATTGATGCGCGATCAGCTGGCCGGTTCGCAGGCACCGAGCCAGAGCCACGCGACGGGCTTCGCTCTGGCCACATTCCGAATTCAAAAAGCCTCCCTCATGAAAATGTGGTGAATGCCGACGGCACAATGAAATCGCCTGAAGCCCTCAAAGAGGTATTTCAAGCGGCGGGTGTTTCTTTGGAAAAACCCGTTATTACCACCTGCGGCTCCGGTATCACCGCCGCAATCTTATGTCTTGCTATGGAACGTTCAGGCCATAGCAACCATGCGCTCTATGATGGTTCTTGGACCGAATGGGGCATGTATAACGACCTGAAAGTGGAAACCAGCTCATGCTAACCAATCTCAAACCGCAACCCTCGGACAAAATCTTGCAACTTATGGCCATGTATCGCGAAGACCCACGCGACACGAAAATCGACCTTGGTGTTGGTGTTTATAAGGATGCATCGGGCAACACGCCTGTTATGCGCGCGATCAAAGCCGCCGAACAAAAGATCTGGACTGAGCAAACGTCAAAATCCTACACGGGCCTTGCGGGTGAACCGGCCTATCAAGACGCGATGATTGAACTCGTTTTGGGCACATCCGTTGCCCGCAACCAAGTGGCTTGTGCGGCAACACCAGGCGGTACAGGTGCCATTCGCCAAGCGCTTGAACTGATCAAAATGGCCGCCCCTGAGGCAACCGTTTGGCTCTCAAATCCAACATGGCCAAACCATCCCTCCATCATTAAATTTTTGGGCATTCCCATGAACGAATATCGCTATTTTGATAGTGAATCGCGTGCGGTGGATTTCCAAGGCATGATCGATGATCTCGCAAAAGTGGCCAAAGGCGACGTTGTGTTGCTCCATGGCTGCTGTCACAACCCGACGGGGGCGAACCTCACTTTGGCACAATGGGCCGAAGTCATCGACGTTCTACAAGAGCGGGGCGCGATCCCATTCATCGACATCGCGTATCAAGGTTTTGGCGATGGCCTCGAAGAAGACGCGGCGGCCGTGCGCATGGTGGCCTCTGAAATGCCAGAAACCATCATCGCAGCCAGCTGTTCGAAAAACTTCGGCATCTACCGCGAACGCACCGGCATCATTATGACCGTCGCCCAAGATGCGAACCTGCAACCTTTGGCGCAAGCCAACCTCGCGTTTTTGAACCGCCAAAACTACTCCTTCCCGCCGGATCACGGGGCACGTATCGTGGCGACCATTTTAGGCGATGCTGCCTTGAAAAAGGACTGGATGGATGAACTCGAAGAGGTGCGCCGCGGCATGTTGAAGCTGCGCGAGGACCTCGCGTCTGAGCTACAAGCGCTCGCAAAATCCGATCGGTTTGCATTTTTGGCGGAACATCGCGGCATGTTCTCACGTCTTGGCACCACGCCAGAGCTCGTTGAAAAGCTCCGGGCGGATCACGGGATTTATATGGTTGGCGACAGCCGTCTAAATATCGCAGGCCTTAACGAAAAGACGATCCCGATCCTCGCGAAAGCCATCATCGACACTGGGATTTAACCCAAAAACGAAAGGCCCGCTTGTAAATCCAAGCGGGCCTTCCCATTTCAAATGCTGTCGCAATCGCAACAAGACCAATCAAAATTGGCATGATGGCTTCGCATTTATCACCAATCAGGCTAAGGTCGCTTTAACCGACCCCAAATGTTCGGATCAAAAATGAGCAGCTCAGGCAAAAAACGCCCCCCCCTCGTCGCACAGCGCAAGTTTGCAAACAAAGCCAAACCTGCGGCCAAAAAACCTGCGCCAGCGAAACGCAAAAAATCGCGCGCCCCTAAGAAGAAACAAACGGGGATTTTAGGGTTTTTCAAACGCGCGCTGAAATGGCTGTTTCGCCTCTTTTTCCGTCTAGCCTTTCGTGGTGCCGTGATCCTTGCTCTCCTCGTTGGGGCGGGCGTCCTTTATTATCTGTCATTCATGCCCGATATGGATCAAATGGTTGACGGGCGGGCCCGTGGCTCTGTCACGATGAAAGATCGCTACGGCAAAACATTTGCGTGGCGTGGTGATCAATATGGCGGCATGGTGACCGCCAACTCTGTATCCCCCCATTTGAAAAATGCGGTTGTTGCCACCGAAGATAAACGGTTCTACCGCCATTTTGGCATCAGCCCGCGCGGCGTGGCCAGTGCGATTAAAATCAACCTAGCGGCTGGACGCGGGGCGCTTTCGGGCAATGGTGGGTCCACGATTACGCAACAAACGGCCAAACTTCTTTGTATTGGTGTCCCCTTTGATCCGAAATCAGGGCAATCCGAACGCGACTATGAAACACAATGTCGCCGTGGTTCACTGTGGCGCAAAATCAAAGAGGCCACCTATGCCGTCGCGTTGGAAGTCAAATTTACCAAAGACGAAATCCTATCGATTTACCTAAATCGTGCATTTCTTGGTGCAGGGGCCCGCGGGTTTGAAGCCGCCAGCCAACGCTATTTTGGCACCGCCTCCGCCAACCTAAATCCCGCACAATCGGCCATGCTCGCCGGGCTATTAAAGGCCCCCTCACGCTACGCCCCGACCAATAGCCTCAAACGGGCACAAGGGCGTGCGGGCGTGGTGATTGGTTTAATGGAAGAACAAGGCCGGCTAACCCGTGCACAAGCAGATGAGGCACGCGCCAAGCCTGCGACATTATCCAAAGCCGCCGCAGAAAAAGCAGGCGGGTATTTCGCCGACTGGGTCATCAAAACGGGCCCTGAATTTTTCATGCGCGACACGACCGAAGACGTGATCATTTCAACAACCCTCGATCCACGCATTCAACGCGCCGCAGAAGCCGCCATGGATAAGATTTTTACAGAAAAAGTATCCAAAGGCTCGAAAGCCCAAGCCGCCATTGTGATTATGTCCGCTGACGGCGCCGTTCGCGGCATGGTGGGTGGGCGCCAAACCCGCGTCACGGGGGCCTTCAACCGCGCGACACAAGCGAAACGTCAGACCGGGTCTGCCTTTAAGCCCTTCGTTTACGCTGCGGCCCTTGATCTTGGATATAGCTATAATGATCGTATCGAAGACGCCCCTTTGACGCTCAACATTCCTGGTTCTGGTCCATGGTCACCGCAAAACTATGACCGTAAATTTCACGGCAATGTCACGCTAACCACAGCTCTTAAAAAATCGTTCAACATCCCCGCAGTTAAAGTGTCTGAAAGCGTTGGCCGCGATACGGTGAGTAAAGTCGCCACCGATTTCGGGATCAACAGCATCAGCGCCCAAGGGCCCGCATTGGCGCTTGGATCGTCTGAGGCCTCCCTTTTGGAAATGACGGGGGCCTATGCGGGGATCCTCAATGGTGGGCGCGCCGTAAAACCTTACGGCCTTGTGGAATTGCGTTTATTGGGCAATGACACGCCTCTCATGACCCAAGGCGGTGGCATGGGCGAACGCGTGATTTCCGCGGATGCGGCCGCGCAGCTCATCTATATGATGAACCAAGTGATCGAAACTGGCACTGGTGGTCGTGCGCGCCTCAAAGGGCGCGAAGCCGCAGGGAAAACAGGCACAACCCAAGCTGCACGTGATGCATGGTTCGTTGGATTTACCGCCGATTATGTCGCGGGCGTCTGGATGGGCAACGATGATAACGTGCCGCTTCGCAGTGTTACGGGGGGCTCTCTCCCTGCAGATATCTGGCGCGAAACCATGATCCGCGTGCACCAAGATGTGCCGGCAACCGCGCTCCCTATGATTGTGCCGCGCGCACCTGATCCCGAAATTATCGAAGACAATATACGCCCAGATCGGTCCAAGCCGCAAAAGCCGATTAATGTCGAAAAATTTATCTTCGATACGTTGCGATCAATCCTCAACGGAAACTAAGGCAACATAAAAAAGCCGCCCCAATTGGAGCGGCTTTCTATTTCGTTTATGCAGCTGAAGCTTAGATCGCTTCGGTAATCCAAGACTGAAGCGCCGCTTTTGGTGCTGCGCCCACTTTGTTGGAAACCACTTCACCACCTTTAAACATAAAGAGGGCTGGAATGCCGCGCACGCCCATTTGAGCCGGCGAATTCGGGTTCTCATCAACGTTCACTTTGACGATTTTAACTTTGCCTTCGAACTCTGCTGAGAGTTCTTCAAGTGCTGGACCGATTTGCTTACAAGGGCCACACCATTCCGCCCAAAAATCCACAACAACTGGGATATCTGAGTTTTTAACTTCTGCGTCAAATGTTGCGTCGGTGACTGCTACTGTGGCCATGGGGGATCTCCATTCTAGGACTTAAATATGTTGAATTACATCTAGGCACCTTGCCAAACATCGTCAAGATGTAGTGTTGGAAACTTCCGCACCCCCAAGGGCTTGCCGTTCTTGAAGCGCCCGCTGAAATGCCGCATCAACTTGCCCATTGTCCAATGCCATCATCGCCTCTGTTTCAAGCCATAAAACTTCCGTCTTAACGTCGTGATTTGGGTATATTTTCTTAAGCGCAGCTCGGTAAGCCCCCATCTGTCGCAAGATGCCTTCAGGTACCTCCTGTGCACGCGCCGGCACGTCATGATTTGACTTAAAATCAATCGCCGTAACCACGTCGTCTTTCACAATAAGTTTATCAATTGCCCCTGAAATACGCCCCACATCCGCAAGCGGCGCTGACACGCCAACTTCGCTCAACGTGCTGGCCGCAAAAATCGGCTTTAGGGTTTCATTCGACAAAATTGACATCGCCTTGGCCGTCAGGCGTGCGGTCATATCCTCATCAGTATTGTGCAAAATGCGGCTTGCATAGTGATCCCATTTCGCTTGATCTGTCAGCGGCAATTCCTCAAGAAGTTGGTGCAAAAGTGTGCCATAGTGCAATGCGTCCTCTTGATCACGCGCCGTGCCAAATGTCGCAACACCCTTTGCCCCGCCGAGGCCAGACGGCGCAATATCCGCCACGGGCTTTTGAGGGGCTGAAGGCGGCATGGAAAACCAAGGTGGTTTGGCTGTTAGATTGGTATCTGTCTGCTCAGGCGACTGTGTTATGTCGTCTGGCCACGCGCCATGTGTCAGCCGAAGCCCTATCCCGTTGGAAAATTCAAACGGATCAGCCTTGGACTTCTTCATTCCGGCTTCAACAATACGGTACCAGCTATCGGCATCTGCCTTGCCTGCGGCACAGACAATCAACCACTTTTCTGCCCGTGTTAGAGCCACATAGAGGAGCCGCATGCGTTCTTGTAGGTCGGCATCTTTTTCCGCTTCCTTATGCGCGATAAGAGCATCTGGTCGTTCCTTTGACGGGGCCCAAAGCGGCGTATTATCCGCCACAACGGAAAACCCAGTTTCGTTCCTTTTGCGCCGATTGGCGCTGTCAGGCAAAATAACAATCGGCGCTTCCAGCCCTTTTGCCCCATGCACGGACATCACTCGGATTTTGTTGGAATTGCTGTCCATTTGTCGTTTGACTTCGATCTCTTCGTTTTGAAACCAATTCAAAAAGCCCGTCAAACTTGGCACGTTTTTTTGCTCATAGGACAACGTGTATCCCACGAAGGTTTCAATGCCATCTTCGGCTTCTTGTCCAAACCGTGCCGCAAATTTTTGCCGTCCGGAAAAGCCCGTCAGAACCCGTTCGATCAATTCATATGGGCGCAAAAAATCCGCTTCATTGAGAAGCGTGCTCAGCATGAAATAGGCGTCAGGAAAACGATCTTTGGCCTCCCGAAGCGCGGGCCAAAGATAGCCTTTTCGCCCATGAGCAAGATCATAGAGTTCCGCCTCACTCAAATTAAACAGCGGTGATTTCAAGGTCTCGGCCAAAGCGAGATCATCCTCTGGCATCGCAAGAAACGAGAGAAGCGAAATCAGATCTTTGACCGCCAACTCTTCCCCAAGTTTTAGCCGATCCGCCCCCGCGATATCGAGGCCTTCTTGCTTGCAACAGCGAATGATAGACCGAAAAAGATCCGAACGCCGCTGAACCAAAATCAAGAAATCCCCTGCACGCACGGGCCGCGATTGATAGGATTTTGTATGGTGATCATATTCAGAAATCGGCGTGCCATCCGAAATTATTTTAGCAATTTCACGTGCAATGCGTTGTGCCAAACGAAAATCATGGTGGGTCGGTGATTTCAGATCAAGAGGATCATACCAATCCTTTGGGTCATCCGCCTCTGATGGTTCAACCAACGGCCAAAGATCAACGCGTCCAGGCAAAGCCTCAAGAAATGCTTTATGGGTGGTTTCCCCGCCAACGCCATAACCGCCACGTTCCGCAAAGCACATATCCACCAGCCCCAAAATCGATGCGGCAGAGCGAAATGAATATTGCAGCTCCATGCTTTCAAACGGCTTTTCCACCGCAAAAAACCCATCCCGAAAATGCTCCGCCATGCGGTCAAATCCGTCGGGATCCGCCCCTTGGAAGGAATAGATCGATTGTTTTTTATCGCCCACAACAAAAATTGTACGCGCGTCCTCATCGCGTGTGCCATCCCCTGATGTGAAATCTTGCGCAAGCGCTTTGACCACGCGCCACTGGGCGGGGCTGGTGTCTTGGGCTTCATCCACGAGGATATGATCGATACCACCATCCAGTTTAAAAAGCACCCATGCCGCAATGTCAGGCGCACTCAAAAGCGCCCCAGCTTTGAGGATCAAATCATCAAAATCGAGCACACCACGTTGTGTTTTCAGGTCCTGATACACGGCCAAAAACGCAGTGGCGAACCGATGCAAAACCTCGGATTGTTCCAAGGTGCGTAGGCCAATACGTTTGGGGCGGGCGCTTTCGATACGGTGAATGAACGCATCAAGATGGTGCAGCTGGCTGTCAAACGCGCTTCGAACTGCCTTGGTTGGAAAAGATTTTGCACCAAAAGGAACCTTGGCCGTTGCGCCGGTTAGAACCGCGCCTTCGTAGGTTGGGAGGTCCTGCAAGCCCACCCCAACCAAAGAAAGCTTGGCTGCGCTTTTTTGATCTGTCACACTGCCCTTTGACATCAAAGGCAAAAGCGCAGTCATCAAATCAGCCTCGCCACCAAGGAACACATCCGCGCGAAGATCATCCCAGCCATACCCATCCTTGAGCCCCAAAAGACGTGCATAGGTTTCGGGGGAAAACGCCGCATCAAAGGCATCTTGATGCTTCACGATTTGCGCGCAAACCGTATCGATCGAGGCCCCGCTAACATAGCGCGTCATGGCATTAACCACATCGGGTGCCGTACGAACCAACGCGTCGAGTGCTTCTTCGCGCAAACTCAACGTTTGTGCGTCATCCAGTTCTTGGAAATTGATCGCCACGCCCGCTTCGAGCGGAAAACGCCGCAAAAGCGCCGAACAAAACGAATGAATTGTTTGAATTTTCAACCCGCCTGGCGTTTCGACCGCGAGCGCAAATAGCCGCCGGGCTTCTGCTAAATTCACCGCATCCAAATCGCGGCTGACGCCTAGATCATCTAATGTGGCATGGAGTTTTTCTTCGCTCAGCATCGCCCATTCGCCTAGGCGTTTAAACAACCGGTTTTGCATCTCGGAGGCTGCGGCTTTGGTGTATGTCAGGCATAAGATATTTTGCGGATCTACGCCTTCAAGTAAAAGCCGCGCGACGCGGTCCGTTAACACCCGTGTTTTTCCTGACCCTGCATTGGCCGACAACCAGACAGAGCGCGCGGGATTTGCCGCTGCGTTTTGGCGTAATGTGGCTTCGTTTATGGTGCTCATGATCCCACCTTTTGCGGGTCTGTTTCATCCGAAATGTCCCATTCACCGAACCGTGCGAGGTGGTCAAAATCATAAGAATAGCTCAAATCTTCCATCGCACGTTTTGAGGTATACCCTTGATCAAGCTCATCATAACGCGCAATCAGCGTGTCAAACTCTTTCCAAATTTCCGCTGTGCTCAGCACATCCAAAGGCGCATCTACAATTTTTCCACCCTCCGCAAAACCGATATATTGCGCCCGTTTCACGGGACGCGCCCCAAGCGCTGAAAACGCCCCATCTTCAAGCATGGCTGCTTCTAAAAGCAATTGCTTGTTGTAATACATCTGCTGTTTTTCGGTTGGCGGTTTTCCAGATTTATAGTCGTAGATATACGCCTCACCTGCATCGGTCATATCGATACGATCCGCGAGCGCCGACAGGGTAAAATCAATCGACGCACGGTGATGGACCCCGCGTCCGCCTTCTTGTTCAAAGGCAATCAGCGCTGCTTCTTCTTGGCGTTTATATTCGCCTGCGATAAACCAATCCGCGATTTCAGCTATCCATGATCGCCAGAAAATCCGTGTAGATGGGGATGGCACATCACGGGTCAAAATTTGATCTGTGATTTCCAAAAGCTCCTCTTTAGCACGCACCGCATCAGGGGCCACACCCCCTGCTACAAAGCGTTCGAAAACCTCATGCACCAACGTCCCGCGCAGCCGCATATCCGTGTTCTTTCGCAATGGATCCAAAGGCGATAGGCCAAGCACCTTTGACGCATAAATCGCATAAGGATCACGCACCAGTTTTTCAATCTGCGTCACGGACAAAGCCCGTGGCCGCGCCGCAACCGGGGGTTTAGGGGACGGCCGTTTGGCCGGGCTCTGTCTATCTTCTGGTTCATCCGCAAAGCGCGCCAGAGACCGCCAATATGTGCCACGCGCAATCATCGCATCCAACGCGTCCTGCCCCCCATTTTCAACCAATCCTGACATCAGGTTTTCAATCCGTGCGACCCAACGTGATGGCACGGTTTCTGCTTCCGCGTCACGCACGGAGCGTGAAATCCAGACCTCTTTGGCAGCAAGGGCTTGTTGGAAATCATGTGCCGCCAAACCGATACGTCGCTCTGGCAAAAGCAGCCCCGCCGCTTTTCGCATCATACGGTTGAGCCACGGATCTGGGCTTGGGCTTTGTGGCCAAATACCTTCGTTTAGGCCTGCAAGGATCACCAAATCCGCGGTTTGCACCCGTGCTTCGAGTGTCCCTAAAATCAGCACACGCGGATCAGATTGAACCGGATCGCGCAACTCAACCGTCAACACGTGATCGATAAGTTTCGCGTAATCATAAAAGGACAACACCCCCGCATGTGAGATCACATCAGACAAATCGCGCAACACAGATTTTGCTTTTTCGCCTTCTGCCTTTTGCCACAAAAGCCCACAGGCATCGCCCTGCGAACCAGCCATGCCAGCAGATAAATGTTCCGCAATCGTGACATGCGCCTCTAGTATCGTATCTGGGGCATCAACGGGCACATCGGCCAACATTGCCATGATCTGCGCGACCCAGGCCACCCACGGGGCCGATGTTTCGTCTGATTTGGCCCATGCCTCAATCACCGATACATCCACCTCGATCACAGCTTTTCGGCGGAGGTAGATTTCCAATGACCGCGCCCACAAGAGATGCACACCGCGGCCCTCCCCACCAGAATGCACCAAGGGATGCTTGAGCAAAACCATGAGATCTTCGCTCGTTAGGTTACGACCAAAAAGACCTGTGATGTGACGCAACAATCGCCCCGGTGCAGAGAGATGCAACGGCGCGCCCGCACTGTCATCAGGCGTAATGCCATAGCGTCGCAATGCCGCCGTGACCTGCCGTGTTAAATGTCGATCCGGCGTCACAAGCGCTACTTTTTTGTCACGCTCAAGCGCCTCTCGCATGCCAAAAGCAATCGCCACGGCTTCTTCGCGCGATGACATTGCCTTCAGGTATGTCACGGATTCAGTCACCTCATTGAGGTCCTCAAACCGCGGGCCTTCCGCAACCCAAAGATCCGTCACAGGGGCCGGACAAAGCGCAAGCGATGTAAACGCCACACGCGCACGCGGGCGCGCTGCTTGATCCGCCCAAATCGGGATATCCGCGGGTGCCAAACCTAAGCCCGTGCAAAAATCATACAAACGATATTGAGGATGGTCTTGCCCCATTTTTGCGGGGGGCATCATCAACACATCCCGAGGCGCCAGATCATCAAAGCCAGGCAACACAACCGCCCCTTGAGGGAGGATTGAAACCGCCTCCATCAATTGGCGCATCGCACCGCGTGACCCTGTGGAACCTGCGACTAAAATCGGATGCGTGGGTGGATGCGTGGCCCAAGACGCGATCAATGTTTCAATGGATGAACGGGCTGCCCCGCCCTGTTCACGCAAGCTTTCCCAATAGGTGCCCGCGATGTTTAAAAATTGCAAAGACCGCGCCCAATGGCCTGATTGATCCGCGATATCCAAGTTTCGAATAGCGTCTAGAGGCACGTCTTCTAGATCCAACTCATCCATGAGATTGGCCAAGCTTTGTGCCAAATCGAACCGCGATCCGCGCGGGGCCAATTCGGGGTTTTGGTCAATCAATCCCCCGACCAACTGTGACAGTTGCAACCGCTTTGCCAATTGTGATGCGGGCTCTTCTTCGGGGGCTTCCCCCAAATCAGATAAAACGCGAATGCGGGGCGTGAACCCTGCTGGGCCTTGCTGAAATTCAGACTGGAGCTGACGCCGCATACGCGACGTGTTCACGATGATTTCCACACGTGCGACCGCCTCTGGGCTAGCGGTCGCAAGACGCGCCATCACGCCTTCTTTTAAGGCAGCCGCAAAGCTCACCCCCAAAGGCACAGCAAAAACGCGCGGGTTTTCATTCGGCTCAAACATCATGGCGCCTCAACATATCTTCGGCAATTGTGATCCCTTCAGGCGCACCCACATCGCACCAATGCCCGTCAAAGATAACACCTTTGGCGGTGCCAGCTGCAATCATATCCGACCAGATAAGGTTTAAGGAAAACGACCTCTCCGAAATATCCGCCAAGCGATCGGTTCGCAAGATTTGTACGCCAGTGTAGGTATAAGGTCCGCCGCGCGACAGGCACCCATCAGGAGTTACAGAAAAATCACCCGTCCCTTTATGCGCCCATGCGCGGTCTTGCGGCACCAAAAGCAAAAGGGCCTCCGTTTGAGGATCCTGATCCCACGCATCCAAAAGTGTTGAAACCGGATTCGCCGCAGCCCAAACGGCATCTGTATTCATGGTAAAAACGGGGCCTGACCCCAATTTTGGCAGCGCGTTTTTCAACCCGCCGCCTGTTTCCAATATCTCACCCTTTTCACGTAAGACATCAACGTCACGTCCTTTTAAATGGGCTTCAATTTGTTCCGGAAAATAATGAGTGTTCACAACCAATTTGAGATCTCTCAGATCTCGAAACTGATCCAGCGCAT